>VGXF01000008.1 GCA_016873435.1 Nitrospira sp. | reverse complement strand
CATCCCCCGGACCTGTCAACGCAATGAGCGAAGGGCGATTATGGCACCGCCTGCTTGTTCACGGTGTCAACAGCGCGGAGGGCGATATGGCAGAAGTCAAAATTGATGATGGCATTATCACAGTCAAGGAACTGGCGGTTCAGGATCCCCGGTCGGCGGCAGTGCTGATGGAGTATCCGGAAGCCCGGTGGGCTGAAATCACCCGGCGGGCGCTGAAGATCGGATTGGGATATCTCAAAGGCGGTGCGCAGGACTAGTACTGCAGACCGTTGAGCATGACGTGGAAAAAGTTTCCGGCTAACTCCAACCTCTCACTGCGCACTTCTGACCGGTTATTTGGCAGTGCCGGTTTTAGCCAGATACTGGGCAGCCCGAGATTCCGTTCCGCCGGCCGCCACGTATTTGCCGTAGAACTCGACGGCTTTCATCTGATTTTTTAAGTCTTCCGCGTAGAGATCTCCAAGTGATAGCAATGTGTCCTGGCTGGTCGGGTTTAAGGCCAGGGCGTGGAGAAACGCCTGCTCGGCGTCGGTATATTGTTGTTTGCGCTGGAGAATCAACCCAAGGGTATAGTGAGAGTCTGGATTATTTGCGGCATACGTCACAGCTAGATTAGCCGCAGCCAGAGCCGCATCGATCTGAAAAAGATATTCCAGCAGAACATAGCCTTTTAAAATGTGGGCCTCGCCATGGGCCGGGTCGTACTCGAGTGCCTTGTTCAGACTGTTCAGGGCGTCCTGTGGCGGGCGCTGCTGCTGCAAGGCGGCAAAGGCCTGATCGTACAAAGCCTTCGCAGCCGCCGAGCGCTCAGCAGGGGTTTTGGGTTCGCCTCCGGCTCGGAACGTCCCCTGTTTACTCTCAATTAGGATCATGTCCCCATCGCCATCGAGCCGCACAAATTGGGCATGTTGTGTCCCTGTGGCGGCTTGCTGGATTTGCGCGACCACGTAGGCGCCGAGTTCGCCGGCTACGAGCCATCCGTTTTTGTCGGCATCCGCGGCGCCTTGCAGCCCAGCCAGCAGCGCAGTTACGAAGAGGCTCTGCCCGTTCCGCTGAGCTGACGCCTCCCCTTTCGTAGCAGCGGCCAACACGGCGACGGCCCGCTTGTCGGTTTCGTCTTCCAGCACGCCACGCCCCTCCAGCGACAATTGTTGGGGAGCCGTGACTTCCCACCCACTGATGCCGCCATCGATGATGAACAGCACATGCTTGGACATGATGCGGCGGGATAGTTCCTTGAGGTCGTCCATGGTGACGGCCTTGGTGACGTTGTTGAGCTGGGCATCAGCAGGGACGAGATAGCCGAGGTCCTTGCCGTCACGGTCCTGAGTGATGCCTGTGTGGCCAGCAAAATAGATCACGAGCCGATCCTGCCGGCCAACCTTGCGCGTGAGGACTTCCCGGAGAATGTGCTGCATGCTCTTGGAGCCGGCCTGCCCGTTGTAGACCTCGATGACCTCATCGAAGCCCAGCGTACGGAAGGCATTGCCGACCGCTTTCCCACCTGAGACAGAACCCGTCAGCTTGGGGGCGAGCAGGTAGTCGTCGATGCCGAAGATTACCGCCCAGGACTTATAGTAGAGACCTTCGGGGCGGCCGAGCTGAGCCTCGGCCATGGGGGCGAGCAAAACGACAGACGCAGTGACAGCAAACACCAGTTGTGTCATCCAGCGAACACTCATGCACGCATGCTACCTGTCGTTTCCAAAACGTGTCAAGGCAACGCCTTGCGCATGCTAGACGGGCTTGGGCATAATGACGCGCAACCTAGTCATCACGAGGTCACTCATGGCTGATTCCCCGTTGAACAACATCGCCACCCTGCTTCACGAACAGCGGGTTGTCCAGCCGTCTGTTGCAACCAAGGCGCGGGCGTACATCAAGGATTACGATGCCGCCTACACACAATCCATCGCTGATCCGGAAGCCTTCTGGAGTGCCGCGGCAAAAGAACTCGAATGGTTTACGCCCTGGTCGAAAGTACTGGACTGGCAATACCCCTGGGCCAAGTGGTTTGTCGGCGCCACTTGCAACATCTCCTATAACTGTCTTGACCGGCACGTGAATTCCTGGCGCAAGAACAAGGTCGCCGTCATCTGGGTCGGCGAACAGGGCGAGGAACGGATTTTCACCTATGCCGAGCTGTATCGCCAGGTCAATCGCTGCGCGAATGCGCTGCATGCGCTTGGACTGAAAAAAGGCGACCGGGTCATGATCTACCTCCCAAAGATTCCCGAGCAGATCGTGGCGATGCTGGCCTGCGCACGGATTGGCGTTATTCACAGTGTCGTCTACTCAGGGTTCAGCGCGCCGGCCTTGCAGTCGAGAATTCAGGATGCGGAGGCGAAACTAGTCATTACGGCGGATGTCGGCTACGATCGCAGCAAGGTCATCGCTCTCAAGCCGGTGGTGGATCAGGCAGTCGCCAATTGCCCGACAGTTGAAAACGTCGTCGTGGTTCGACGGCAACAGCCCGCCGCTCCCCTGTCCTCATCAAAAGACATTGACTGGAACGACTGGCTGAAGGATCAAAAGACGGTTTGCGAGGCGGAGAAGCTCGATTCTGAATCGCCGCTGTACATTCTCTATACTTCTGGTACGACCGGGAAGCCGAAAGGCGTCTTGCACGTACACGGCGGCTACATGGTCGGGACCTATCTGACGGCCAAGTATGTCTTCAACCTGCACGACGACGACGTCTATTTCTGCGTGGCCGATCCCGGCTGGGTAACCGGGCACAGCTACATTGTCTATGGTCCACTGCTCAACGGCGCGACCATTTTAACGGCCGAAGGCAAGCCAGATTATCCGAATCCAGGCCGGTGGTGGGATTTGATCGAACGCTACGGTGTCACCGTGTTCTACACCACGCCGACAGCGATCCGTCTACTGATGAAGTACGGCGAGGACTGGCCCAAGAAATATAATCTTGATTCACTGCGTGTCCTCGGCAGCGTGGGCGAGCCAATTAATCCGGAGGCATGGGAGTGGTTTCATCGCGTCACGGGCAGCCGCTTTCCGATCATGGACACCTGGTGGCAGACGGAAACTGGCGCTATTCTCATCACGCCCCTGCCCTCCGTGCCGCTGAAGCCGGGCTCGGCCACAAGGCCGTTTCTTGGGATCGAGGCCGACGTGGTAGACCGCGAAGGGAACAGCCTGCCGGCAGATCAGGGCGGATTTGCCGTCATCAAGAAGCCCTGGCCCGCCATGATGCGCACGATCTATAAGGACCCGGAGCGCTACAAAACTTATTGGAATACGATTCCCAACTGCTATACGGCCGGCGATGTCTGTCACAAGGACAAGGACGGCTACATGTGGTTCATGGGCCGGGCCGATGATGTGATCAAGGTTGCCGGCAATCGCCTCGGCACCGCCGAGGTGGAAAGCGCGTTGGTCAGCCACCCTGCAGTGGCGGAAGCGGCCGTGATCGGCAAGCCGCACAAGACCGTCGGCGAGTCCATCAAGGCTTTTATTATTTTGAAGCAGGGCGAGACGGACAGCCCGGAGCTAATTCAATCCATCAAGCAGCAGGTGCTCAAGGAGCTAGGGAAGATCGCTGTGCCCTCCGAGATCGATATCGTCCCGTCACTCCCCAAGACCCGCTCCGGCAAGATCATGCGGCGTGTGCTCAAGGCGAAGGAACTGGGGCAGGACCCGGGCGATATCTCGACAATTGAGGAATAACCTGCCGCTAGGGGTGATTCCGGCGCCAGAGGGCGCCTTTGACGACAGAGAGGGTGACTGTCGTCTCTTCGACCACATAGTGCTCGCACTCAGAAAAATTGTGGCCCCCACCACCGGTCATGTCGTTGGTCTGTGAGAGGACATCAGTGCACGTCGTGGTCAATTCTTTGCCCGGGTGGGTTGCACTGTCAGCCGTGATGAGGTCAGCGCCCTTCTGAGCTGCCTCGCGTTTGACATTATCCATGTCTGGCGGTTGAACGGACACAATGTCGATAATCCCAATGTGGGCATAGCCTTTTAGGGAGAGTTCGGCATCAGTGAGCGTGGTGTGTTCTGCCGGGAGGTCGCGTTTTGAAAATTCCCCGGAGGCGGTGACGCGGTGATATTCCTGATAGTCTCGAGTGACATGCCCGCACGATGCCAAGGTGACGAGAAGCGGGAGTCCAAACAGGGGCGACCATCGGAGTAGCCGGCCGGCTGCCATCGTGCGCATGGGCACCTCCCTCAGGGCGAGTGAATCGGGTCCGCTAAATCAATCCCCGCTTCCGTAAATATTCTCGATCGATCACGATGTCGGACTTCGGCGGCAGTTGGCCTCTTTCCTCTAGAAGGCGCGCAACATACTTGCCGATCACGTCCGATTCCAGGTTGACCGTCTCACCCACCTGCCGGATGCTAAGGGTGGTCATCTTGGCCGTGTGCGGGATGATCATAACGGAGAAGGATCGTCCGGTCACGTCGTTGATGGTCAGACTAACGCCGTCCACAGTGATGGATCCCTTAACAATGCAGTAGCGCAGCACTTCCGGGGGCGCTTCGACCACGAGGGTGGTGCCATTTCCTTCCTGATGCCGCTCGCGGACCGTACCGAATCCGTCCACGTGGCCGGCCACCAGATGCCCACCGATGCGTTCGTTCAACTTCATCGCCCGCTCGAGATTGACCGGCGAGCCGATGGCAAGTTTACCGAGGTTTGTCACGGCAAGGGTTTCCGAAGACACGTCGGCGGCGAATGCCTTCTCGTCCCGTTTCACGATAGTCAGGCAGGCGCCATTGACGCTGATGCTGGCGCCGATGGGCAGGTCGTCCAGGACAAGCCTGGCCAAAATGGTCAAGCGTGTGCCAGCCACCGTTTTCTCCAGCGATTTCACGGCCCCCATTTCTTCAACGATGCCTGCGAACACGCTATTCTCCTTCGTTCTTCAGTATCACGTTCTTGACGACATAGACGAACAGGACAAGTAGGACAACGACGCCGATGGCACCGAGAATGCCGACAATAATATCACCGGTCCCAAATTGCTTTTCCACAGGACGGTATTATAGCACCAAGCGAAGTTCTCGGTTATCAGGTTTAGTTTTCAGTGTCCGGAACTGACGACGACACACAGAGATCCGGCACCTTCTATGCCGTCCGCATTGTCGACCAAAAGAGCGCCGCGGCAACGAGTTGAATAGTGGCGATGATGGCAAAGGCGGTTTGATAACTCAGGCTGGCTATCAATAGACCGGCTAATAGCGGACCGCTTGCATGGCCGATGTCCCCAATGGTTCCCTGCATGCCCATCCCGGCGCCAAGCGTCTTCAGTTCAGAGAGATCGGCCACAAAAGCGGACGTGGACGAGGTGACGACCGCCTCGCCATAGCCGAATCCGGCGGATAACAACACGAGTGCGGGAAACCAGGTGACGTGTGGGATTATCGCAAAGGTCGCTGCGCAGATACACAGGCCGGCCAAGATGAGCGGTTTGCGGTCGACTCGATCTGATACACGGCCCATGATCGGCTTGGCGAAAAATGACGTGAGACCTTGTACGGCAAAAAGCAGCCCCGCTTCGCTCGCATTCAATCCGACCGACAAACCATAGATTGGCAGGAACGCCATCAGAGCGCCATTGGCGACCATCTTGGCAGCATCTGTCGTACTGGTGACCAAGACGCGGGTGTTCCGTGCCACAATGCGAAAGCCCTTGAGCATCTCCGAGAAGAGCGGCGTGATGCCCTTCGCTCCTCGCAGAGGAGCCGGGTTGAGCCGCAAGCTAAAGAAGAGGACTAGTCCAAGGCAGCCGAAGATGCCGGCCGTGACAAAAGTTGTTGGAAAGCCCGCCTGGGAATAGAGCCAGCCACCGATGGCAGGTCCCAGCAAGGCGCCTGCCTGCGTGCTGGACGTGTAGGTCCCGAGGGCGGCGCCGCGCCGTTCCTGATAAAGCTCCGCCACGGTCGCTAGCGCGCTGGGCGCGAAGATAGCGGTGGCTAGCCCGTGGATAAATCGAAGACCGGTTAATGTCGTGGTATCAGCGACGAACAGATAGGCAAACGGGGGAATCCCGAAGGCCAGCACGCCGATCTGCATCAGTCTGCGGCGGCCATAGATGTCGGAGAGCGCACCGGAGGGTAATTTGAGGAACACGCCGGTCAGTGTCGAGGCAGAGACAATCAGGCCGATGGTTTCCGGTCCCGCACCCAGCGATTGGGCATAGAGCGCGAGCACCGGCATCCGAACGAGATTGTAGCTCAGAAAACAGAAGATGCCGACGATGCAGAGCAGAATATAGCTCTGGCGGGTGGTCATGAAGCGACGGCGACCGACATCTGCGACACGGGTGTCTGCAAGGGACCAATTACCCTGGCTGTTGGCTCGCCCTTACTAACAGCGTTGAGCCGGCACTGTGACGGCTGATCAAGTTGTGCGACAGGAAAAGGCTCACCCCCTTGCGAAACTAGGGCGGCACAGGGCGGAACAGCCAGCTTGAACGCCACGGCCAGCCCCCCGGAAGCACTCAAGGCGACCGCGATCATCCAGCCCATCGAGCCCGTACGGAGTGTCGTGCGCACGGCGCCACCGTAACATCGCGCCGGAAAGTTTGTCAAAATGGGGGACGCGGAAGGCGCGACTGACTAGAGCACGCCTTCCAGAAGGAAATCCGAGCCGAGTTTTTTGACGCGAAGATGCTTCACTGCGAGGGCTTGCGTCAGGTGTTTGGGGGAAACACCGCCAATGACATTTCGCGCATCCCGCCCCCCGAGCAACTTGGGCGCCACATACAAGTGCAGGCGGTTGACGACCCCGGCGCGAAGTGCGGAGGCGATCACCTCTCCGCCTCCTTCGATCAAGAGATCGTTCACACCTAGGTTCCCTAGGACGGCAAGACACGCACGCAATGACACCTGTTTTTTGACGGCGGGGAATACATGGACGGCCACACCTATCCGACGCAGACGCGCGAGACGGTGTTTTGGCGCGCGCGCTGTGGTCATGACCACAGTTCCCTGTCGCGCCTGGCGCGAGAGAATGCGGGTGTTGAGCGGAATGCGGAGCGTACTATCCAAAATCACCCGTAGAGGCTGGCGACCACGAGAGCGGGCCCCCCTTCTTGCGGTCAAGCGTGGATTGTCATGCAAGACGGTTCCGATGCCAACTAGAATGGCGTCCATTCGACCGCGCAGACGGTGTGCATGTTGCCGGGCCGTGGCGCCAGTGATCCACTTCGATTCCCCGCTTGCGGTCGCGATCTTGCCGTCGAGTGTGATGGCTGCCTTCAGGGTCACGAACGGGCAGCCGGTTGTCATGCGATGGACGTAGCCTTGGTTCAACTGCACAGCCTCCGACTCCAGGCATCCCACGGTCACGTTCAATCCAGCTCGGCGCAGGCGTCTGAGTCCATTCCCTTTTACGTGCGGATTTGGGTCCTGCATGGCAGCGACAACCCGTTTGATGCCGGATGCCAGCACTTCCGGTACGCAGGGGGGGGTCCGTTTATTAGTGTGGCTGCAGGGTTCAAGCGTGACGTAGAGCGTCCCGCCTCTGGCGCGAGCGCCAGCCTGCCGCAATGCGAGCGCCTCGGCATGAGGACCTCCCGCCTGCCGGTGAAAGGCCTCTCCAACGATCCGTCCTTTGGAGACAACCACGGCGCCCACGGTGGGGTTGGGGCTGGTGCGGCCCTGTCCCCGGGCGGCCAGTGCTAGCGCCCGGGTCATGTAGCGGATGTCGCGTGCTGAAGGTGTCACCGGGACTTGCGGCGGGCGCGTCCCAATTTCTTGGGGATGGGTTTTGCGCGGTCGGTCGCCGCCAGCGCGGCATGGGCCGCGGCTAGGCGCGCGATGGCCACGCGGTACGGCGAGCAGCTGACGTAATCGAGTCCGAGTTCGTGACAGAACTCCACCGAACTGGGATCGCCGCCATGTTCACCGCAAATACCTAGCTTGAGGGCTGGCCGTGTCTGCCGTCCTTCCGAGATCGCCATGCGCATCATAGCGCCGACGCCGTCGCGGTCCAGGACGGCAAAGGGATCGTGATCAAGAATTTTATGATTCTTGTAGTAGTCCAGGATTTTGGCGGCATCATCGCGCGAAAATCCAAACGTCGTCTGGGTCAGGTCGTTGGTGCCAAAGGAAAAAAACTCCGCTTCCTCAGCAATACGCTTGGCGGTCACAGCGGCGCGTGGCAGTTCGATCATCGTGCCGATGAGATATGAAAGCTTCACGCCGTAGCGCTGCATCGTCACGTCCGCGACTTCGCGGATCAAGTCTTTCTGGGACTTCATCTCCGAGACCATGCCGACAAGTGGAATCATGATCTCGGGGACGATCTTGGTGCCTTCCCGGGCTAGCTCGCAGGCCGCTTCGATGATGGCCTGGGCCTGCATCTTGGTGATTTCCGGCATGGTGATGCCAAGCCGACAGCCGCGCAGGCCGAGCATTGGGTTGAATTCGTGCAGCTCCTCTACCCGAGCGAGCAGCTTGTGTTTCTCCTCCACCTCAGCCGCATGGCCGCCGGTTAACTCCAGCTTGGCAATCGCCACCATGAGCTCTTCCCGCTTCGGAAGAAATTCATGCAGCGGCGGATCAAGTAAGCGGATCGTCACCGGATACCCTTTCATCTGCCGGTAGAGGCCGATGAAATCCTGTTTCTGAAGCGGCAGCAGTTGGGCCAGGTATTTTTCACGCTCCTCGGGCGTGGTCGCAAGGATCATCTTTTGCATGATCGGAATGCGATCCTCAGCAAAAAACATGTGTTCGGTACGGCAGAGGCCTATGCCCTCCGCGCCGAATCCCCGTGCGATCTGGGCCTGCTCGGGGATGTCAGCATTGGCCCGCACTTTGAGAGTGCGCGCAGAGTCGGCCCAGGAGAGCACCATGGCAAAGCGCTGGTACTTGTCCGATTGCGTCGCTTTCAGTTTGCCCTGAATTACTTGGATGACTTCGGATTCGACGACCGGGATGTCGCCCCCGTAGACGTTGCCGGTCGAACCATTGATGGACAGGTAGTCGCCTTCCTTAAACGCGCATCCGCCAATTTTCACGGTCGTAGCGCTGGTCACCTCGACGGCTTCGCAGCCGGCAACGCACACCTTGCCCATCTGCCGCGCTACAACGGCCGCATGGCTGGTCATGCCGCCGCGGGCGGTCAAGAATCCAAGGGCGGCATTCATGCCGTGAATGTCGTCCGGGCTGGTTTCCTGACGCACGAGTACGACACGTTCACCCTTGGCCTTCATCTCCACGGCGCGATCGGGCGAGAGGGCGATTTTGCCCGCGGCGGCCCCGGGTCCGGCTGGCAGCCCTTTGCCTAATGGCTTCTGTCCGCTCTCCGCTTTGCTGTCAAAAATAGGATAGAGATATTGCGCGAGCTGATCCGGCCCGATGCGGCGGAGGGCCTCGTTCTTCGAGATGAGCCCTTCCTTCACCATGTCGGTCGCAATCCGGACGGCCGAGATGCCGGTCCGTTTTCCGACACGGGTCTGCAACATATAGAGCTTGCCTTCCTGGATGGTGAACTCCAGGTCCAGCATGTCGCGATAGTGCTTTTCGAGCCGTTTATAGGTGTTCTCCAGGTCCTGATAGGCTTTCGGCAGGGTCCTGGCAAGCGCGTTGACTGGCAGCGGTGTCCGGATGCCCGCTACCACGTCCTCACCTTGTGCATTCATCAAGCATTCGCCAAAGAACTGCGGATTGCCAGTGGCCGGGTCGCGCGTAAATGCCACACCGGTGCCGCTGGTCTCGCCCATATTGCCGAAGACCATGGCGACGACGTTGACGGCAGTGCCCCAGGTCTCCGGAATGCTGTAGATGCGCCGGTACTCGATAGCGCGCTTGCCGTACCAGGACGCAAAGACAGCATTAATGGCTTTCTTGAGCTGTTCGAGCGGATCTTCCGGAAATTCATGCCCGGTCTCGTGCTTGACCAGCGCTTTGAATTCGACGACCAGTTCCTGGAGTGCCCGCGCGTCAAGATCTGTGTCGTGCCTTGCCCCGACCTGTGCTTTTTTCTTGTTGAGCAATTTTTCGAAGTGTTCGCGTTCGATGCCCAGCACGATGCTGCTGTACATCGTGACGAATCGGCGGTAGCTGTCCTGCGCAAATCGCTCGTTGTTGGTCTTAGCGGCCAGCGCCCGGACTGTCTGGGCATTGAGCCCGACGTTGAGCACCGTATCCATCATGCCCGGCATCGAAGCGCGCGCACCGGAGCGCACTGACACGAGCAGCGGCGTGTTCGCATTGCCGAACCCGGCACCCATCGAGCGCTCGACCCGCTTTAGCGCCTTCAGTGCCTGGTCCCACATGCCCGGCGGATAGGATTTCTTGTGTTTGTAGTACTCGATGCAGGCTTCAGTGGAGATCGTGAATCCCGGTGGCACCGAAATTCCCAGGCTGGTCATTTCAGCCAGGCCGGCGCCCTTGCCGCCCAGGAGATTCTTGTTGTTGCCGTCGCCTTCGGCCTTGCCGTCGCCGAAATAATAGACGAATTTCTTTGCCACGCGTTTCCTCGCTATGCGCTTACCAGGCGTTGTGCTGTGCCGATTCGATCTGCCGGCGGTACCGTCGGATCAACCAGCGTGTGCTCACGATGCCCAGGATACAGACTGCTCCGGCAAAAGCTAGCAGGGCCGCTAGCCGGGTGTCCATCGACTCGCCCTGCCCATAGTGGAGCCTGCTGTCCGCCCCCATGACAATCTCCACGTCTGCCTGGAACGTGTGCGTGTTGCCGGAGGGATCGGAAAGATTGATCCATTCGTAACATAATCGCACTGGCTGTTGCACCCCCGCCACCTTGTGCCAGCTGTGCCGGAGGCAGACGTCACGACTCTGGCTAAAGTGATCGGGAGCCGTGAATAACGTATCTGGGTTGACGCCGCTGGCCCAGATACCGACGAGAATGACGAGATTGCAGAGCATGACCATGACGGCCATGAGCCGGAGGGAGAAGCGCCGCACGCGCGCATTCAGCCCACAGTCCGGATTCACTAGCGAGGCCTGTTCGGCAACAGTTTCCGTCATGCATCTACACGCTCAGGCCCCCTGCGCGACGATCTGAGAAAAATCCGCGGCGCTCAGGAACAGTTGATCGACTTCATAGAGCAGCGAGAGCCGGTTGGCCCGCAGCGCGCGGTCCGGAACGTTGACCATGACACCGTCGAAGAACGCGTCCACGGAGGCTTTCATGCCAACCAGCGTTTCCAGCAGGGCCGGATAGTTGCCGTTCGACAGCTGCGTCAAGGCCCGGTCTCTCCGCTCCATTAGGGCGCTGTAGAGTTCCCGCTCGGCCTGGTGCTGAAAGAGCGTCACGTCAATCTTGCCTCGTTCCCACTGCTCTTTTTCAAGCAGGCGATGCGTACGTTTAAAGCCGGCGATCAGTGAATCGAATTCCGTGCGCGTGGTGATCTGTTGTACGGCTTGCATGCGGGCCAGTAGATCGGATGGGTCAAAAGCCTGCGTGCGTGCCGCGGCCAGTCCAGCTTCGATGACATCTTCGCGCAGTTTGTGCGTGGTCCGTACGTAGAACCGCAGCCGGTCGGCCAGAAAGGCCTGGGGGTTTGCCTCGCCGGAGGCTTTGAATCCGTCACGCTCCACTAACTGCGTTGCCGTGGTCATGATCTCAGTGAGATTTAGTCTAATTTGGCTCTCGATCAGAATGCGAATAACGGCTGTCGCATGTCGCCGTAGCCCAAAGGGATCCTCCGACCCGCTCGGCACCAAACCAACGTAGAAAAAAGCTGTCAATGTATCCAGCCGATCGGCCAACGAGAGAATTTTCCCAAGCGTAGAAGACGGAATTGGACCCTCCATGCCGGCCGGCAGATACTGCTCGCGGATGGCAGTGCAGACCTCGTCCGGCTCGCCGTCGTGCCTGGCATATTCCCCACCCATCACACCCTGCAGGCCGGGAAATTCTTTGACCACGCCGGTGAGTAAGTCGGCTTTGCTGAGCAGCGCCGCCCGGTCAGCGGAACGGCTGAGATTGTGTGCGTGCAGGAGCGCGGCCAAATTGACAGCCAGTTGGCGGACTCGCGCGGTCTTCTGTTTCAACGTACCCAACCGCTGGTGGAGCGTCATCTGCGAGAGCCAATCGGCGCGAGCGGCTAATTGCATTTTGCGGTCTTCGTCAAAGTAGAACCTGGCGTCAGCGAGCCGGGCGGCCAGCACACGCTCATTGCCTTGACGAATCAAATCCATCTTCGCCAGTTTCATGTTGGTGACAGCGAGAAACTGCGCGAGTAGCCGTCCGTGCTTGTCAGTTAAGGGTAAAAATCCTTGGTGCTCCTTCATGGCTGTCATTGGCACGTCTTTTGGTAGCGACAGATACTGCTGATCAAAAGACCCGAGAATTGCGTGCGGCGTTTCAACCGTGAAAACAGCCTGCTCGATCAAGTCGTCGTCGTGGTGCAAATGGCCGCCGGCCGAGTGCGCCAGTTTTTCCAATTGTGAAAGGACCATGGCGCGCCGCCGATCCTGCTCGACGATGACGCCGAGCCGCTCGAGGCCGGTAACATAGGACTTCCAGTTGGTGACGGTGATGCCGCGAAGCTGCCTGGCCCCGAGAAAGCGATGTCCCCAGGTTCTGTTGCTGGCCTTCATGCCGCCGAATTGCAAGGGAACGATCTTGCCGCCGTAGAGCGCGAGCAGCCAGCGGACCGGACGTGCAAAGCGCAGTCCGGAGGCGTTCCACTTCATGGACTTGGGAAACGTGAGCCCACCGATCAGTCCTGACAGAAGTTCAGGCAGCAGCGCGGCAGTCGGCCGGCCCGCATCACGGCGGACCGCAAATACGTATTCACCCTTCGGTGTTGCGCGGATCTCCAGATCAGTGACGGCCACCCCCTGCGACGTCGCAAACCCAATCGCTGCCTTGGTCGGCAGCCCAGTCTGATCGAAGGCCACGGCCCGTGACGGCCCCATGGCTTCCTTGTTCGCCGCAGTCTGGCGGATTGCCAGTTGTGCGATAACCAGCGTCAACCGACGCGGGGTGCCGACTGTTTTGATGGCGCCGTGGGCGAGGCGTTGTTCAGCGCACACCCGTGTCGCGGCTTCAGCCAGTGACTGAAGCGCCGGGGCGATGAACTGCCAGGGCAGTTCTTCGACGCCGATTTCCAGCAGGCATTCCGAGCCGGCTGCGGTGGTAATTGGCTTTGCGGGTGCGGTCGCGCGTGCCATACGAATAATGCTCAGTGGGTCTTTCCGCGCGTCGGCTTGGATTTGAGCATCGGATATCCCATGGCCTCCCGCTCGCGCAGGTAGCTGTCCGCGCAGAGGCGAGCCAGGCCACGAACGCGCGCGATATAGCCGGTCCGCTCGGCCACGCTGATTGCGTCGCGTGCATCCAATAGATTAAACAGGTTCGAGGTTTTGATGCAGTAATCGTAGGCCGGCAGCGTGAGCCCGGCTCCGACCAGCCGTTTGGCTTCGGCTTCAAACGCCTGAAACGTGTTCATGAGCATGGTCACGTCGGCGTGCTCGAAGTTGTATTTTGAAAACTGTACCTCGGTCTGATGATGGATGTCCCCGTAGGACACGGTGTCGTTCCATTTCAGATCGAACACGGAATCCACTTGCTGGAGATACATGGCGATGCGCTCGGTGCCGTAGGTTAGCTCGACCGTAATGGGATTAAGCTCGATGCCGCCGATTTCTTGAAAATAGGTGAATTGCGTGATCTCCATCCCATCCAGACGGACCTCCCAGCCCAGCCCCCAGGCGCCCAGCGTAGGCGATTCCCAGTCGTCCTGCATGAAGCGGATGTCATGCTGCTTGGGGTTGATGCCCAGTTTCGTGAGACTTTCCAGATAGAGTGCCTGGATATCGTCGGGCGCCGGCTTTAACACCACCTGATACTGATAATAGTGCTGTAGCCGGTTCGGATTGTCTCCGTAGCGGCCGTCCGTGGGGCGGCGGCAGGGTTCCGGATAGGCGGCCTGCCAGGGTTCGGGGCCTAAGGCGCGCAGGAAGGTCGCCGGGTGGAATGTGCCCGCGCCCATTTCAAGGTCGTAGGGCTGATGGATGACACAGCCGTGATCAGCCCAGAACCGGTGCAGCGTGAGGATCAGTTCCTGGAGCGTCACGGGCGTGCCATGGTCTGTTGGTGTGTTCAGAAAGCGCGTGCGTTGAGGAGAAACTCGTGTGACCGGGCATCAACGTAACAAGAACAGCGGACCACTGTCAATTCTTCGACGCGCTTAGAGTCAACCCTGCGGCCAGTGAATCCGTGCAGCGTAAAATCGCGGAAAAACCTGAGCGGGACCGCGCGGTTTTGCCGTGACGGACTCCTACCGAGTGCTTGACCGGACAGCCATAAATCGGCTATTGTCTTATATGTTTATAGACTCTATATACAATTAGCTACGTGAAATTCTCAAAGAAAAGCGAATATGCGCTGCGGGCTCTGATCGAGCTTACGGAGAACCATGATCGGAAGCTGCTCCAGCGGCACGAGATTGGCCGGCGGCAACACATTCCCGTCGAGTTTCTTGAGCAAATCCTGCTGGCACTGAAAAACGCCGGTCTGCTCTCGGCCCAGCGCGGCGTGGGCGGTGGTTATCGCCTGCTCAAGTCACCAACGACTGTCACGCTGGGGCAGGTCATCCGGATTCTGGACGGCCCCCTCGCTCCTATCGGCTGCGTGAGTAAGACGGCCTACCAAAAGTGTGGTGACTGCCCCTACGCTAACAAGCCGCGGTGTCCGGTGCAGCAAGTGATGGGCACGGTGCGGGACGCCATCGCGGACATTCTCGATCACCACACCCTGAGCGATTTCGTCGCCAGTCGGAAGAAGCGCGTGCGATGAGCACTGACCAGCTCGTTCTCGTCGCCATCACGCTGTTTGCCGCCACCGTCAACGGGGCGCTCGGATACGGCTTTTCGTCGCTGACGGTGCCCGTTGCCCTGCTCTTCTACACCAATCGTGTCTTAAACCCGGCGCTGGTGCTGGTCGAAGTTGTGATCAATTGGTATGTCCTGTTCATCAACCGGGCGAGCGTGCCGCACATCTGGAAGCGCGTCCTGCCCATTCTACTCGGCCTGCTGCCGGGTATCGCGATTGGCAGCTACATCCTGTTTGTCGTGCATCCTGGGTGGATTAAGTTTGTGACCTATGCGCTGCTGCTCCCCTTGATTCTCTTGCAACTCGCCGGGGTGCGTAAGCCCGTGCGCGCCGAGAGGGCCATTGGCGTGCCGTTCGGTGTCGGCATCGGCACGCTCTATTCGGTTACGACGATCTCCGGCCCCCCGCTCGCGCTGCTCTTCAACAATCAAGGTTACGCTAAGCAGGATTTTCGTGCGGCGCTAGCGCTCATCCGCGTGGTCGAGTCCTCGCTGACCGCTGTCGCCTATCTGTTTCTCGATTTGCATAATGCCGACAGTGTCGGCATCCTGACCTACATCGTGCCGAGCGTACTGGTGGGCATTCCGCTGGGGACTGTCCTGATCAGCTGGATGGACCCTGAAACCTTCCGCCGCGTCTGCATGAGCTTCGATGCGCTCGTGGTGGGCTTCGGCATGTCCCGCGTGCTGGTCGAGTTGCAGATGGTGCCCAGTCCGGCCGCCTACGGCGTGCTTGCCACCGTCGCGGTGCTCAACGTCTGGCTGTTGCGACAGTTTTTTCTCCGGCGCGCGCCGTCGGGTTGATCGCAGTCATTGCCCCTCGGCTCTCAGCTTCCCTCCACGCTCTACTGTTCACCGTATACCGGTAGAACGTGCAACTGTGAGCGCTCCGCTCTCCCTTGTTCAGCTGCTCGTGGTGGCGGGCTGCCGCTCATTGACTCCCCGCGCAGCCATTTGTTAGGCTCGCCGCGTCATCACTCCGTTCCGGCCCATCGATTTACAATTTTGAAAGGAGTCTCATGGCCTCGGCGAATGCGGCACTGATCACCCTGCTGAAAAACAAGGCGGCGACGCTCCGCATCGAGAGCGTCCGGTCCACCTCGGAATCCGGGACCGGCCATCCGACGAGCTGCTGCTCGGCGGCCGACATCGTGGCAACCTTGTTCTTCTCGGTGATGCGGTATGACCCGAAAAATCCGCGCCACCCCAACAATGACCGGTTCGTTCTCTCCAAAGGCCATGCGGCGCCAGTGCTCTATGCCGCTTGGGCGGAAGCCGGGCTGTTCCCCATGCAGGACCTGATCAAATTGCGTACGCTCAAGTCCGATCTCGAAGGCCACCCTACGCCGCGTTTGTCGTTCGTCGATGTCGCAACTGGCTCGCTGGGCCAGGGGCTAGCCGCCGGCGTCGGACTCGCCCTCAACGCCAAGCGGCTCGAGAAAAACGGCGCGAGGGTTTATGTCATGATGGGAGACGGCGAATCGGTGGAAGGCTCGGTGTGGGAAGCTGTTGAGCTCGGACGGCAGTTCAAGCTCGACAATCTCTGCGCTATCGTCGATGTCAATGGCCTCGGCCAGAGCGATCCGACGATGCTGCAACACGACATGAAGGCTTACAAATCCCGCTGGGCCGGCTTCGGCTGGAACGCGATCATCGTGGACGGACACAATCATGCGGCCCTGCTCAAGGCCTTTGCCAATGCGGCCAAGGCCAAGGGCAGGCCGACAGTCCTGCTGGCCAAGACGTTCAAGGGCAAGGGCATCTCCTTTGCCGAAAACAAAATGGACTGGCATGGCAAAGCCCTCAAGAAGGGCGAGGAAATGCAAACGGCCATCAACGATCTCACGAAGCAGATCAAGCCGACGACCGCCGTGCCAAAATTCAAGCTGCCCGCGGCGCCGGCCGCCAGTGCCAGATCAGCCAGGCCGATGGCCCCGCCCGCCTATAAGGCTGGCGAGCTGGTGGCCACGCGCGAGGCGTTCGGCGCAGCGCTGGCCGCGCTGGGCGACGCCAATCCCTCCGTCGTTGCGCTCGACGCCGACGTCAAGAACTCCACCTTCACGGACAAGTTTGGCAAGCAGTTCCCCAATCGGTTCTTCGAGAATTTCATCGCCGAACAGAACATGATCGGTGCGGCGATCGGGCTCGCCGCTTCCGGCAAGATCCCCTTTTCGGCGACTTTCGCGGCATTTCTCACTCGGGCCTACGACTTCATCCGCATGGCGGCCATCAGCCAGTCGAACATTAAGTTGGTCGGCACGCACGTGGGGGTGAGCATCGGCGAAGACGGAGCCTCGCAGATGGGACTGGAGGATATCGCCATGATGGCTGCGCAGCCGGGTGTGGTTGTTCTATACCCGTCCGATGCGGTTTGCGCGTATAAATTGGTGGAGGCCGCCGCCGTGCATCGCGGCATGGTCTATATCCGGGCCGGCCGACCGAAAGCGCCAGTGCTCTATGGTAACGATGACACGTTCACGATTGGCGGCAGCAAGGTGCTGCGGCAGAGTGCGCTTGATCAGATCACGATCGTGGCCGCCGGCGTGACGCTCTTCGAAGCCTTGAAGGCGTACGATCAGTTGAAATCGGCTGGCATCCGGATCCGCGTGGTCGATCTCTATAGCGTGAGGCCGATCGACCGGCTGACCTTGCTGGAAAGCGCTCGCGCGACCAAGAACCGTCTGTTAACTGTCGAGGACCACTACGAGCATGGCGGTCTCGGTGATGCTGTGCTGAGCGCCGTCGGCAGCGAGGGCGTGCGTGTGCACAAGATCGCCGTGCGGGATATTCCCCACAGCGGCAAGCCCGACGAATTGGTCGATCACTTTGGCATTGGTGCGCGTTCGATTGTGGATGCCGTCAAAAAACTGCTCTAGGACCCATGAAGCCCGATCCACTCTCCAGGCTTCCCCTCTTTGAGCACTTAAGCCCGACCGAGCGGCGCAAGATTGCCGGGGACATCGTCGAAACGCGGTATCGCAAGGATCAGTTCATTTTCCGCGAAGGCGATCCCGCCAACTGCTTTCACATCCTGAAGGAAGGCACGGTCAAGTGCGTCAAGACGTCGCCGCAAGGCAAACAGGTCACGCTGAAGGTCCTAATGCCGGGCGATCTGTTCTGCTGCGACGCCGCGGCGCTGAACGACGGCACACATCCGGGCTGCGCCCAGCCGATGGGCGATGTCAGCGTCCTGACCCTCAGCAAGGACGCCTATTTGAAACTGTTGCGCCGGAATCCCGATGCGGCCATTGAAATCATCCAATACCTCGGCGCCCGTCTCAGCGAAGCGCAGGAAACCGCCAAGGTGCTTGCGCTCAATCCGGCCGAACAGCGGATGGCCGCATTGCTTGTCAAATTTGCAACCCGCGCTGGACTGAAGGACGATAAGCAGGTCCGTCTGACCGTGCGGCTCACCCGCCAGGATCTGGCCGATATGATCGGCGTCACTGTTGAAACCGCCACGCGGATCATGAGCCGGTTCAAGCGCGACAAGCTGGTCGCGGGGACTGCGAAATCCCTGACTATTTGCAATTTGCCCCGCCTGCAACAGATGGCGTCCAACGCCCCCTGTCCGCCCACTTCTCCCAGACACGCCCACGCCGGTTAATTTCAGAAACATGATATAGATCATGTTTCTATCGTTCGCTGAAGGACTATCCTTGTGCAGGCGTTACACAAGGAGGCTTTTATGCGGACCCTGATTACAATTGTACTGGCCGGCATCATGGCGTTTACGACCGCTCCGGCGTTGGCTAAAACCCACACGGTCGAAATGACCGCTGTCGAAAAAGACGTTGTCGTCGACGGCAACGGCACGACCTACGCCGCCTGGACATTCAACGGGCAGGTCCCCGGTCCGGTCGTTCGGGTAACCGAGGGCGACACGGTAAAGTTCAAGCTCGTCAATCCGGCCGAAAACAAGCACCCCCACGCGATGGATTTCCACGCTGCGGAGATCGATTTTCTGAAAAACTACAAGGCCATCAATGTGGGTGAAACGATTGAGTACACCTTCGTGGCCAAGAAGCCCGGCGTGTTTTTCTACCATTGCGGGGCGCCCCCGATGATTCAGCATGTGGCGCGCGGGATGTTCGGCGCCATCATCGTGGATCCGAAAAATGCCAAGGCCTGGGCTAAGGCGGATCGCGAATACGTGCTGGTGCAGTCTGAGTTCTTCAAGAATCCGGACGACGTGCAGACGATGTTCGACCGGAAATTCGACAATATCGTGTTCAACGGCGGCATCTTCAAGTACCACCCGTTTGTCAGCGGCGGAGGGAAACTGGATGCCAAGCCGGGCGAGCGGGTCCGCATTTATTTTGTAAACGCGGGGCCAAACGAATTCTCGTCCTTCCATCCCATCGGCGAGATCTGGGACAACGTATACGAAAGCGGGAATCCGGCCAACAATCTGAAAGGCGTGCAGACCTACGTGGTCGGGCCCGGCAGCGCGGCGACATTTGACGTAGTCGTAGAATCGGCCGGTGCCTATCCCCTCGTCACCCATTCGCTGACCGGTGCGCTACGAGGAGCCATCGCGGTGTTGTTGGTTGGTCCGGATGCCAAGCCGGCGCCGTTGATGCCGATGACGCCCTGGGTGCTGGCGCCAAAACCAGCACAGTAGACGTCGAGTACAAACCAACCGGCGGATCGGAGTTCCTCCGGTCCGCCGGTTTTTATTTTGTCCGGTCAGGGGTTGGGTGCGACGAAGACGAGCACTTTAAGTCGCTGGCCGGTGTGATTCTTCACGCTATGCTCCTCGCCAGCCGGCGCCATGGTGCCCTGGCCTTGCCCGAGGACTTTTTTCTCGCTGCCGACCTGGAAGGTGCCCTGCCCCTCGAGCACCAGGTAGACCTTGTCCTGGTCGCCGTGGATGTGGCCCTTTTGCTCCTGGCCCGGTTCGAAACAATAGACGTCACAGAAAAACCGGGGCGTTTGGAAAATGTTGTTCTTCTTTAGCTTCTCAGCGCTAAACACTTGAAAATCAGAAAGATTAATGACGTTCATGATGCGCGAACTCCCTCCGCTTTGTGCAACCGTTTCAGAATCGAATCCACCGGGATCAAATGCCGACCGAGCCCCAATGCGCGTGGTAAAATGCCCATGGCCAGGCCGATCAGTTGGGGTAAGTGTAAAATCGGCAGATCCAGCGTCGCGTTGACGGCTTTCCCCGCCCGCTCCTGATAGATGTCCAGACTCATATGGCAGAGTGGACAGGGCGTAACCATAAAGTCCGCACCCTGCTCCTTGGCTTCCTTCATATTGGCGCCCGCCATGCCGATGGCGATCGGTTCCTTTTCCAGGATGATCGGAAACCCGCAGCATTTGGTCCGTCCCGCGTAGGCCACCGTCTCTCCGCCCACTGCCTGAATTACCTTTTCAAGCGACGTCGGGTTCTCCGGATCATCAAAGCCGAGGTCCCAGGAGGGGCGTAGAATGTAGCAGCCGTAAAACGGCGCCACGCGGAAATCCTTGAACGGCACCCGGATATGCTTTCTCAGTTCCTGCAACCCGATATCGCGAACGATGATCCAGAGCAGATGCTTCACCTGCACGGTGCCTCGATAGGTTAAACCTTCCGGCTGCAAGAATGAGTTAATACGGTCGAGGAGGCCGGATTCCTCCTTGAGTCGTTTATTGGCGGCGCCCAACACGCCCTGACAGGTTCCACAGATCGTCATGACGTTGAGGCCGAGCGCCTCGGCCTGCGCCAGGGTTCGCGCATTCAAGGCTAATGCCGTGTCGGGATTGGCTTCCGTGACGACGCCGGCACCGCAACAGGTTGCCGCGCCAAGTTCGACTACGTCGATGCCCAACCGGTCCAGCACGGCTTTGCTGGATTGATAGAGCTCCGGTGTCGCGCCCTGCGCCGCACACCCCGGATAGAGCGCAAACTTCAATGCCATATCATGCGTCTTGTCGTTTGAGCGATGTTATCCACAGGTCCCTGCTCATTAAAAGTATAACGTTGACCGTACCGAAAGTCACGGCCATCCGATGACTTGCGAAACTGGCATGGCAGTTGCCGGACCATGCGAAAAATATTTTTCATGGGATCTTGCAGCAATTCGACAAAAGGCGTAGGGTGCGCGCACTTTCTCACCTCGCACGGAGGTGCATCATGGCCTGTGCCAGCCATCGATTGGGCAACCGGATCCCCGATACAGACTGGGCTGAAGTCCTGTCCTGGGCCGAGGCGAAGCCTCTCCGGCACATGGCCTATCACCGTCGTGTGTCGCGCTGACAGCAGACACGCCGCTCGGGCTCGCCGGGCGATAACAAGGAGGGGGATTTATGAATGACCTGACTCCACCGGATCACACAACCCCGCCGGCAGTGACATGCGGAGCACGGACAGACTGATCGGATAGCACCGAACAGCGATGGCGACCCCGGCAAGGCTGCCAGCCTTGGATTCCAGCGGAATCACGAGCCGCGGAGCGCCGTCTCAGCCTGCTGTAAGTCAGGCCTGACCGGTACGACCGTCCGATTTTCTGCCCGTCCTGACCGGCGGGTTCCACAGGCGCCCATACGCATGGGACAGGCGCCCCAAACGCCCGAAGGAGGCCATCGTCCGGACGGTGGTCTCCTTTGCCACCCCCCTGCCACCGGTGTGACTCGGCCGTCCGATCAACTTTGGTCATTTCCGAGGAAATCAGATGACAGGAGTCCGCATACCATCGCACACAAGGAACGGCACTCAAAACGTCACCCGGCAGTCTTCGCGGCCGCCCGCCCGCGCCACGCCAAACCCGTGCCCCAGCCAGTCGACGGTCAGCACCATCTCAACCTTTGTTCCCTGCTCTCCCGTCAACTGCGCGTAAACGTAGAGTCGCTCTGTCTGATGTGTGCCCAGCAAGTCGGCCAGGTTGGCGCCGTGAAACAGTGAATCCGATCTGATGTCGTCGGTCGTGAGTTTTGTGTAGGCCCCCCGAGCGGTTTCGCCTGAGGGAAGAATCACTGTCACGGAACGGGCGCTGAGATCGAGCGTGCCGGTTCCCGTCGCACCGTCGGTCAGGCGCGTAAGTTCGAGCGTCCGTGTACAGGCTGCCAGGAGAATAAGCGCAAGCACGGCCGTCGCGGCACGCATGGTCCCGCTACCCGATGACGATGGCCCCGCCGCGGAAGTCGCGCACGTCCCCGAAGAGCGTGGTGACACCGGCAATGCGGCACAGGTGGGATGTGATTTCGAGCAGCTGTCCCTTGTGCGTGTAGAACTTGCCTTGGACGATCTGCAGTTTGTCGCTGTCCGTGACGCTGGCTTCCAGCACGACATCGCCTGTTTCCTGATCGACCAGTTTCAGCCAGGGCGCGCCGCCGTAGAGCGAGGGCGACGGCGCTGTGGCATTGAACACGAATCGCTCATCCAGATTGAACTTCCAGGCATTTCGTCTGAGATGCGCCACCTGCCGGCCTGCCGCGCTGTACAAATCCATCGTCAGGAGCAATTGATCCGCATCCGGCACGAACTCGATGACGACCTGTTCCTTGCCGTGGATGGCCAGCACACCGTTGGTGTTGCGGAAACTGTTTGAGCCGATGGTGACGTCCATGTGTCTGCGTCCTATCTTGTGATATGTTTACCGGGCCGAAGTTCCGTGGCTCTTTTCGAGATGCCGGGCCGATTTACGAGTGCCACAACGTCGGAGATGTTCTTGTACGCGAATCCCGCTTCCGACGCCAGCCCGCTCATGGACACGGCTTTCAGGATGATGCCTTGCTGCGCCATCTGACGCTGCACCTGCTCGCCTCGGACCGGTTGCTTGGCCCCTGC
Source organism: Nitrospira sp. (assembly GCA_016873435.1). Lineage (NCBI taxonomy): Bacteria > Pseudomonadati > Nitrospirota > Nitrospiria > Nitrospirales > Nitrospiraceae > Nitrospira > Nitrospira sp. The sequence continues at coordinate 56,045 of VGXF01000008.1, read as the reverse complement.
CCGCGCGTACCATGGTTTGCCCGAATCCAGGCACGGTAAACCTAAACGGCTGCGGCATGGCCTGTTTTGCGCCAACCAGCTGATAGAAGCCAGGTTCCATCGCCCTGCCGCAAATGACCGACTGGACGGTCCCCCGATAGATTTTCAGAAGCCCCGGGCTGCCCGGCCCGAAAGGTCGCGGCGAGCCCTTGCAAGGCATGATCCGCTCACCTTCAGGATACCGCGTGACCGTGGGGATAGTCTGGGCCACAGGATACGTGTCGATTACCATCTGTGTCGACGCCGTGGCGCGGGCGAGGGACGTGTGGCCGTAAGCCTCAAAGGCGGGGTCGGCCGGCACGATATCGTCCGGCAACCGGAATGAGGCGGTCATGAACGGCCGGCGGTTCGGCTGGTGGCGGCAAAGATCTGCCGCACGGAGGCCATGCCGGGGATCGCATGGCCGAACGGATTGGGCACCTTGCCTCGCCGCAGCATGGCCAAGCCGAGCGGCAGCACGCGAAGCACCTGCGTCAGACGGAGGCCCACGATCTTAAGCGGCATCAGTGCTTCGTTCAGCCGTCCCTGGCTCCGGATCAGATCGGTGAAGCCGGTGATGTGACGTGCGCCGCCGGTAGCCGTCATCCCGGCGTCGAGCGCAGCCCGGCGCAGGCGGATGATGGCCTCCATTGGCCGGACATCCTTGGGACAAACCTCGACACAGTAATTGCACCGCGTGCAGTCCCAGATGCCGTCAGGCTGCTCCAGGACCATCAGCCGGCCCTGTCGGGCTGCAGCCGGCTCGCGCGCATCGGCCATAAACCGATCGGCCTTAGCCAGCGCCGCCGGTCCAAGAAATCCCTTCGACACTTCAAGAACTGTGCAGGCGGCTACGCACGCACCACACATGATACAAGCATCCACGTTGTGAAACCCGGAAGCGCTCGACCGGAGCCCCTGCAACTCAGAAGCCTGCCGCTGGGTCGACGCCGAGAGCCAGGGAGTAATGTCACGAATTTTTCCCCAGAATGACGACATATCCACGACCAAATCCTTGATGACTGGGAAATTTCGTAGCGGCGCCACTGTTATGGCGCTGTGCCGCTCCCATTCTGTCCAGACCGACGTCCGGCAAGCTAGCTTTTCGGATCCATTAATATCCATAGCGCAGGACCCGCAAATGGCCGATCGACAGGAATGCCGGAAGGCCAGGCTGCCATCCTGCTCCTGCTTAAGGCGCAACAGCGCATCCAGGACGGTCGTTCCTCGCCCGACGTCTAGGCGAAAGGATTCGGTTCGGGGTTGCGTATCAGTTTCAGGATTGAATCGGCTGATCGTGAACGACAGGCGCATGCGGGTAGTTGGTAGTTATCAGTACTGAGTGATCAGTTGGACCGCACCGAACACTGACGACGGCTTGCTGGGAACGTTCCGTTACCCCAATTCAAAGGTCTTGGGGTAGTCAGTCAAATTTCGACAGCCGTCTCTGGTGACGAGCACCATGTCCTCGATACGAACTGCACCGAGGCCGGGATAGTACAAGCCGGGCTCAACCGTGACGACTTCCCCCTCCTGAAGGATGGAGCCGGTGCGGCTGATGCGCGGATGTTCGTGAATGTCCAGACCGACGCCGTGTCCGGTACCGTGGAAATAGCCCTGCATCCGGCCGTTGACAAAGCCGGTTGTGTAGCCGGCCTGCTCGAAGCGCTCGCAAATGCCCTGATGAATGCGCGCACCGTCCGCGCCGGCCCTGATCTTGCTGATGGCTTCTTCTTGTGCGTCTTTCACCGCGCGATAGAGACGTTTGAGCTCCGGTGAAGCGACGCCGCGCAGGACCGTGCGCGACATGTCAGCGAAATAGCGTGTCGTGGAGGATCGTGGAAAGACATCGAAGATGATGCTACGGTGCGCCGGAAGCGGTCCACTGCCCTCGTTATGGGGATCGCAGGCCTGATCGCCGCCTGCCACGATGGTATGCTGGGCGACGCAGTCACGCTCCATGAGCGCGACATTGATCATCTTCTTGATCCGCTCAGACGTGAGCGGGGCGCCGTCTAGCTCAAGCGTGTTCTCATGAATGGCTGCCCGTCGGAGCGCCTCGTGTGCCACGGCGACCGCCGCTTCAGTGGCGCGCTGCGCCGCCTCGATGCAGCGAACCTCAGCGGGCGTTTTGATGGACCGGCTTTTGTAGAACGGTTCTTGCCTCGTCTCCAGCTGATACCCAAGTGCCTGTAGCTTGTCGGCATGAGTGAAAGGGAAATTTCCCGGTACCCACAACTGCTTAATGCCGTGCTTTTGAAGCACTAGGTGAATGACATCGACCGGCCCGGGGGCGGCCACGCCCTGTGCCTTGGCCTGCTGCTCAAGCTCGGAATAGGAGAGCACCTCGGTCCCTGACGCCTGGCTGCGGGCTCGATCCATTTCCAGATCGCTCATGACTAGCAGGCGCTGTCCGCGCACGTCCAAAAAGATAAAGGGATCAGGTGCGATGAATTTCGTCGCGTAATAGAGATTGGAGTCTGTCTCGCTCGCCGCGATCATGACGGTGGCGCGTTCGGGGGTGCTCATTGCAGACTCCGGTGGCTAATCAGAGTTTTCGCTAGGAAGATTCTAACATAGGGGTGCTGGAGGCTCAAGGCGACGTGGGTGGCGCTGGTGTGATAACTGGAGCCAGCGTCTCCGGTGAAGCGGGCTTTTCCTCTTCGGACGAAAAGAGCTCGGCCGGGAGCGTCAGAGTGTTTTTGAGAACGTCAAAGGCCAACTTCCCCAGTCCGACGAGACCAGCGCCGACGGATTTGAGCGGTTGATTGATGATCTGCGGATTTTTAAGCGAGCCCTGGACATCAAAGAAGGCCGTCGTGAATCCTGTGCGCTCACCGGCCAGCAGCCGGCCGAACAGTGGGATGTCTTGCAGCAGTTTCGTGTAGGAGCCGAAGGGGCTAACGACTACAGCGAGGTTGAGTTGATCGGCCGGTATATCGTAGGAGCCCGCGGCGCTGAGTTTGAGCACGGGACTGTCGATCAGCAAATTGTTGGTCGTCACAATCCCCTGTTCGATCGTCAACCCGCCGCGAAATGAGTCGAAGGGCATTCCTTCTTTAGATAAGTCGATCTTTCCCTGCAGCAGGTTGGGAATGTCTAGTATCATGAGGATCTTGGGGACGATCGTCCCCTTTTCGATGTGGCCCTGATCGACCCGGAACGAGACCAATCCGTTAAGCGTATTGGCCATGCCGCGTGGATGCTTCCCGTTTCCCTGGAGGGTTGCCTCGATCGTCAGGTCGCCGGTGATGAGACGCTGGTCGTCCTTAAATAAACGGAAGACTTTTTCGGACGGGAAGCCGGTCATTCGCAGCTTGAGTTCCCCTTCGGCCGGTTTGCGCCGTGGCAGGCGGACCAGCAGGCGGCTATCGGCGAGGGTGCCTTCCTCAAGTTGCCCGCTGATGCGGCTGACCTCAATGAGTTCGTTGCCGATGACCACGTGAGCGGACAACTCGCCGAGCCTGAACTGCTTGTAGTGTGCCCGCGTGATGTCAACCGAGGCCGTGACACGGCTGGTGGCAGCCAGATCCTCCAGAAAGTCTCGCGCAGGCGACCGTTCACCCTTTGGAATCAGCAACTCAACATCCAAATACGTCGACTCGACGGTCGCAGTCACGACGGGTGTCGTCTGCCAATCACGGAGTGTGCCCGCGATACGAACCGAACTGTCGTCGACACGAAATTCCAGTCGCTTCACATTGCCGCCGTTCTTCAGTAGTTGTAGGCGGAGATAAATATCGCTGATGGTATGCCCGGAGATTTTGCTGGCCAGTCGTCCGTCGGTTAGGGCAACCCATCCGGTCAGCGCCCATTGCTTCCAGTTGGCCCCCCGTCCCTTCAAATCAAGCGAGACTTCCAGCGTGCCGGAATCCAATCCTCCCAGTGTCATGCCAGCCGGCAATTCTGCCAGGGGAATCGGTCCGGCGACCCAGGAACTCTCAACGCGCAACGCGGGTGTGAAGCGCAGGGTACCGCGCCCCGACAGACGGACCGGCGGCATACTGACGTCCACGCGGGAGACAGTCAGCGTGCGCTCGCGCGACCAGGTAGCATCGAATTCGATCGTAGCCGGCAACCCGGCCGGTTTCTGCAGCATACCCGGTACGGATACCGTTAATTGGTCTAAGTGAGCCACCCCTTTCACTTGCGGCGCCGTTACGGGTCCAGTGAGCGAGACCGCCAGTATGATCGGTTCCGGGATACCCGGTTTGCTCTTGTCCGACACGCCTAGTAAGGCGCCGATTTGATCGGCAGTCGTCTGCCACCAAAGGCTGAAGTCCTTGAATAAGACTGGCTCCCCCTTCGTGATCACGCCGTGGACCTCGAAAGGTGACCCGCCAAGCCGGCCGGTAACGCGGTCGAAGTTAATAGCTGAGTTCGTGTAGACCAGCCGCCCTTCCACGCCAGTCACGGGGGCCTTGATGCGCGGACTAGCAAAGCTTACTCCCTGAGGAGCAATTTCAGCCTTAGACAGCGTCAGCCCCTCGGGGCTGTTCATCAGTCCGGACAGTTGAAAGGAGACGGCCGATTGCCCTTTCATATCACGCAATTCCATCAGCGCGGGTTTGAGGGACGCAGATTTTGCCAGCATTGCCACCAGATCGGCAGCGGGCATGGTGCCACTGACATCCAGTTCGAGGGAGGGGCCTGCATCCAAATAAACGATGGCGAGTTTGCCGGTTGTGATCTGCAGCGGGCCGTACTCCCCCGTGATATCAGTGGCCCGGAGGCGGTCCGGATCGAGACGGACTGTGCCCGAGAGATTCCGCGCCGGTACCCTGTTTTGTCCAAGCAACGCCTCGCCGTCCCGAATTTTAAATTCCCCGCTGACCGACGCGTGCGGAGCCGGTGTTGTGGAGCCTGTGACGGTCGCTGTCACGACTTCCACGCGGCCTTTGATGTCCCGCTCAAGCAGCATGCGATGCAGATCCGGAGGCAGCCATTCAGCCGGGAAACGAGACCGTAATTCGTCCAGGCTGACCGGCGTAGCGGACACGGTCAGTGCGAAGGTCGGCTGGGAGGTCATGATGCCGGACATGCTGGCCTGTCCAGTGATGCCAAGCTCCTCCACCGAGGCCGTCATGTCGGAGAGCACCATGTCGTAGCCGGAAACTCCTGGGAACAGCCGCAGGTGGCTCTTGAGTGTAGCCATGCCGTGCAAGTGGTCGGGAATCGGCCGGGGCCCGAAAAAATCCATCATCTGACGCAGGTCGGCCTGCTGCAGTTCCAGCGCACCCTGAAATTGCATCGACAGCTTATGAGCTTCCGGTGCGATGGCAGGATTCGACGCAGCCCGGGTGACGGTGCCGGCTAGCGAGAAGAAGGAGTCAGTCGCGCCGGTCGGAATTTTTCCCACCAGGCGCACGTCGACGGGCATTCCTGGCTTGGCGGTTACAGTCAGGTCCAGATCAGTGAGGTCCAGGGTTCGCAGGCCATCCGCACGAAAGTCATCGACCACAGTAACCACTCCCCCGGTGAGCGCAGTGGCCTGTACCATCAGGAGAAGATTCAAAGGATTGCCGATCAGACCGGTCGAGTCGGTTGCTGAAGTCCCCGCGGTCAGAAAATTCCACTGGCCGGCTCGGTCACGGCGCAGCGTGATCTGCGGGCGGTCGATACTCATACGCTTGACGACGACGTGCTTTTGGAGCAGCGGTGTGGCGCGCAGGGTCAGGTCGAACCGATCGGTCTGGATGAACACCCGCGAGGGGTCCGTGTCGCGGATGATGACGTGGGACAGGATCAGCCGCGGACGCGGAATGAATTCGATTGTGGCCTCCCCTACCTCAATCTTCCGCCCGAGGCTCGTTTCGATTTGCTGGATGACGAAAGTCTTCAGGCGTTCAGGATTGGAGAGAATCAGAAGTAGGAGAATGATGAAGCCGATTAGAACGACGAGGAGAAGCCGAGAGACAAAAGTTTGAAGACGAACAGCCACTCCCTCTCCCTGCCGAGCAGTAACTGTGCGCGCCTGCGATTCGGTGGGCACGTTGGGCGCCACGCACCTGCGCCATCTTACAAAAACACCCTTCGGAAATCCAGCGGACCGTCGAGGCTGGCAAGCACGCTGACGGCAACGTATAATGCCGCCCCGTGAACCATTCCGACAGCCCCACCGTCGCCCGTTCCCGCTGGATGATCCTGACGCTACTCTTTGCCATCAGCGTCGTGACCTATTTGGATCGTGTGAACATCTCGGTAGCGGCCCGACAGATGATGCCGGCGCTCGGGCTAACCGATGTGCAGATGGGGCAGGTTTTTTCTTCCTTCGTAGTCGGCTATGCGCTGTGCCAGATTCCCGGCGGATGGCTGGGCGACCGCTGGGGCGCTCGGCTCGTGTTAGCTGGTGCGATCGTGTGGTGGTCGGTATTCACGGCGCTCACTGCTGTGGCTGCGACAGTGCCGCTGGCCAGCGTGATCGGTATCCTCGGATCACTGATGACGGTCCGGTTTCTAATGGGCGTGGGTGAAGCCGCGGCCCTGCCGAACTTCAATCGGGCCGTAACCACGTGGCTGCATTCGGACGAGCGAGGACTCGGCCTCGGCATTGCCATCGGCGGGATCGGTGTCGGCGCGGCCGTCGCCCCCCCCCTCACCGCGTGGATCATGGTGAATTACGGCTGGCAGATGACCTTCTACGTGGCGGGTGCTATCGGGCTGCTGATTGCTGCGCTCTGGTACGGCTATGCCGTGGATCGTCCGTCCGGAGCCGATGCCGCGGCCCCTGTGCCCTGGCGCCGGTTCGTGCGCACGCCAACGGTCTGCTGGCTGGTGCTGAGCTACTCCTGTCTTGGGTATGTCGCCTACATTTATATGTCGTGGTTTTATCTCTACCTGGTCACCGTGCGCGAATTTAACGAACTGCAAGGCGCCTGGTTTGCCTCAGCGCCTTTTCTGGCCATGGCGCTGCTCTGCCCGCTGGGCGGCTGGGTGACTGACCGGTTGGTTGTTCGCGTTGGACTCAATGCGGGACGGCAATATACCGGCGCGGCCGGTATGGGATTGGCCGCGCTCGCCATTTGCCTTGGTGCATACAGCGACTCGCCGCTGTTCGCCATTGTCCTACTGTCGCTCGGAGCTGGCCTCCTCTATTTTACAGTCGGTGCCTACTGGGCCTGCACGTCCGATCTCTCAAAAGCCCACGCCGGGACACTGTCCGGCGTCATGAACACGGGGGCCAATGTCGGCGGTAGTGTGTCGCCGATATTGACGCCCTGGCTGGCCGAGCAGGTCGGCTGGGCCGCTGCGCTTGGCGTAGCGGCGCTGGTGGCGCTGGCAGGTGGAATTATGTGGATCAGAATCAAGCCCGGCGACGGGTTGCGGCCAGGCGAAGAGCTTGGTAGAGTCGCGTTGTGACCGTGCAATTCCAAAAAAAGAATCCGAAGGCCATCATCGCGACCAGGTTTGGCGAGATTCACATCCGGTTTTTTCCGGACGAGGCACCGCGCCACGTTGAAAATTTTATCAATCTGGCCAAGATGGGCTTTTATGACGACACGACATTCCACCGTATCGTGCCGGGCTTTCTCATCCAGGGCGGCGACCCCCTCAGCAAGAAACCGGACCGCAGTCTGCATGGTACTGGCGAGCCCGGTTACGCTCTGCCGCCTGAGCCGAACGACCGTCCCCACAAGCGCGGGGCCGTCTCCATGGCCAAGATGCCGCGCGAGAGCAACAGCACGCGCAGCTTCGACGACAATGGCTCACAGTTTTTTATCTGCGTGGCGGATTCCAGCGGGCTTGATCGACGCTATACAGTATTTGGGGAAGTTGTCCGTGGGGTTGAGATTTTAGACACGATCGTGGCGCTTCCACGTGATGAGCGGGATAATCCGCTCGACCCTCCGACAATGACCGTGACTGTAAAGGAATAAACCCTGCTAGAACATTGTGATACTGGCGTAGGTCACCGTCGAGTTGAACTGGTCAGTAATACCTCGGTCGTATCTGAGGACTTCACCCTTTCCCTGCCCGATCATTGCCAGCACGCTGTAAATGGCCCCGAAGCCGGAAATCCTCCGGCTATCCTCTTCCTTAGCAACAAACCTGGCGAATTCGTCAGCATTGATCTCTTCCGTATGTTTTAACATGGCCATGTCAGTTTGCATGCAACGATGGAACGAAAAGTCCGTAGGCGGTTTGGAATCACCGTAGCGGAGGCCAATGTGGGCTAGTTCCGCACTCGCGACAAAGCAGGCAGACTTCCCAGACGACGCCAGAACTTCCCGCAGCGTCGCAAGAAACGTTTGAACGTGGTCACGTACATCTGTCATCGAGGGATCAAAGAGGCAGGCGGCAGGAAACGAGCAGAGTATCGGCACGATAGTGATGGGCTTGACCTTGCCGACGCCCTGTTGCAGAAACGGCAATTGGAACTCGATCGAATGCTCGTGCTTATGCGCGAGTTCTTCCTCGAAATAGACACTAGCCTTTGCGCGGAGTGCGTCGACGATGGCCCGATCGGTCTTGACAATGCCGAGCGGTGTTTGAAAATCCTTATCGGTTACGGCAAAGGCCTGGTTCAACCCGGCCTGGCAGGTGCCGAAAATGACGAAGCAGTCCGGCGTCTGCGATTCTTCAAGTTCTTTGTATGCCCAGGCATAGACCGGACCGGCCTCGTTGACTGGATAATGCGGCGCGACCAACCCTTTAATTAGCTGGCCCTTGCGCGCAGATTCTTTTTTCGGCGGGCCTTCCTTCGAACTGAAGCAGCCGGCAATCTGAGCGGCCAACTTTTTGGCATCTGCCTCGTACCCCTTGCCCGCAAAAACGGCGGGCCTGACTGACGCGTTACGGTAGATCGCCAGTGCCTCCCGATGCGCCTCCGCAGCTTTCTCCCCTTCCAGGAAAAGCCGAGCGTCAAGATCAGTAACCAACCGTTGAATCTGGTCCGGCACCAGAAATTCGCCAAATTTTTTCAGGTACTCAGCGGCCATCTGTTCAAGTGAATGTGCACCGTCGAAAAATTGCAGCAAATAGAAATAGCTCAGCGGGACAATGAGCTTCTCAGCGCTCAAGCCGCTGGGGTCCCAAAGGACGATGTATTGGTCCTCGCCCTGTTTCAATGGCGAGAACTGGAGATTGCGGAGCAGTGGAAACTGGTGCGTGTTCTTAATGGATGTCATTGAGGAGGCTCAATTCCTTTTTTGTACCATTCCAAGACGATCAATGTGCTCACCGTGAGTGCGAGCAGGCACCAGGTGGCCCAACCGTAATCGGAACGGGAGAACTCAATCAGGTCAGTGAGTCGACCGATCAGTAGCGACATGCGGGCCATGACCGTGTAGCCAAAGGCTGCGCCGAACGCGACCATGAGGAAGAAAATGCCTGTCCGTGCGACCGCTTTTCCAACTCCGGTGTGCTCGACTGAAAAGAAAAAGTAGAAGAGCACGGAGACGACACCGACTAGGAGCACGATCGCGTTCAAGTTGCTCGCGGGATTGAGGAGGCTAGCGGTGAACGTCACGCCCTCCGCCGTCATTGTGACCAGCGGCCTGACCGTGTCTTCAATCTGCTTAAGAATGTATGACGAGATGATCCGCGGTATCGCGAGTCCCGTTCCGACCCCGACGATAAACGCAAAGGCAATACGCGACATCCAGGCAGCCTTCGGTACATAGCGGGTCAGCATGAGTGCACCGATGAAAAGCGGAATGAGGAGCGACCAGTCTCCTTGCTTAACCATCGGCTCGTAGATCAGGCGCACTAGTACGGTGTCATAGGTTTTGACGATCGTGTAGCCGACTGAGACGCCGACGTAGAGATGTTCGGCAAATTTAAACAGCGCATTGTCTTGGTAGAGAAACGTCAGGATGAACAAGGTCAATCCTGTTGCCACCCACGCTCCGAGTATTGCTTCAACCGACATGGTATGTTCCTACTGATCTTGCGCGGCCTTGCCGCGTGATGTCTGACGCAGAAAATAAAACGTGTTGCACAGGATAACCAGAAGAATAATCGCAACGTGCGTGGCGGACTGAGCGTCCATGCCGGCCACCGCTCGTCCCTTCTGGCCAATGAGAACTTCATACTCCGCTGCGCCGCGCAACCCGCCAATCAGCCCATTGATCTGCCCGCTGCGCAACAAGGGATAGAGGCCGGGCGCAATGACACCGGTGCAGCCGCCAGCTAGTTCGAACTTGTACTTGTCCTTCCCAAACACATACCAGGTTTCAATGCCTGTTGTGCCAGCCGCGAGGCTGATGACGTAGGCCACATCCCGTAGGCTCTGCACGCCCTTGAGCACCTCGAGATCCTTGGTCGGGCGGTTGTGGTAGTCCGTCGGGAAAGCCTTATAGAGATCCTGCCCCATATTGATGATGACCGAGCCGCTGCCCGGGCTCCAGCCAAGAAACACGTAGTCCCTGCCAGCAGTCTTGCCGGATTCTCGTGCGACGCGCGAGACGACTTCGTCGGCCATGCCGGTGCCGGGGAGCCAGAGGGTCATGCCGATCACGCGGAGGTTTTTCTTGAACGCATGCTTTAAGAGCGCCACGGCCTGCGGATAGAGTTCTGGCTTGGAGGCCGGATCGAAATCCAGCGAGAGTAGAAAAACCGATCCCTCCGGCAACGACTCCATGTAATCGTAGACAGCCTGCACTTCCGGTGAAATTTTGATAGCTAGACCGACCGGATAAAGTAGCGGGATGAGCGTGCAGAGCCCGATCACAATAAAGATCACCCTCCGATCTAATTTGAGCATGCGCTCAGCGAAGGTCATTCCCAACTCCGTTGCTCGTAGCGCGGTCCGTGTACTTGACGATACACTTCACGAGATAGAAGGCCTGCATCACGTTACTCTTTGCCTCCACCCAGGTAGGCCCGCTCAACTCCAAAGATAATTTTCAGTGACAGGGCGATCGCGCCAAGACTAATGCCGATCAAGATGGCACGGCGGACCGCAGCGTTTAGTACGTTGAGAATCCACTGTGTCACGTCGCCACTTAAAGGAATCAGATGCTCGCCGAGCGGGACGCGACCCATCATCACGATCACAGCGGCGATTAAGAGCACAGCGGCCTCACGGCTGCGCGCACGGAACGAACGATACGCAGCGGAGGCAATGAAAAACGCAAGAATCGCGAACATCGTTCCCTGGAGCGGCACCATCATGTAGGTGTAGATCCAGCCGAAGGCAGTGGTAACACCCTCCGTCGTTTCTTTGCCGTTGTGCCAGAGTCCGATGACGATCGTCCCAAGCATTCCGGCATAGAGCACAAAGCTGTAGCCCCAGCCCGCTTCCTGGCGACGGATTTTCACGGCATGGAGGTGGAACAGACTCGTCACGCCTAGCACCAGCGCGAATCCGCCGATGATCTGCAGCCACTTCGTCGTGGTTGTCAGCATGAGCTCGGAGTCCGGATGCGGCACATAGTACTGCGCAGCAAAGAGAATACCGGTTGCGAAGGTAATAAACAGCGGCAGTTGGCGGCGTAGAAAAGTCATTTTAAATCTCGCATGAGGTCGATGATCGGCGACAAGTCCACACCGAACAGAACGGCAACGGTCGCAACCGCAGTACCCACAGCGATGGTGCCTAGGATGCAGGCCTTGCCAATATCTTGCCCGCGGAGGGTTCCAAGCTGGATCGGCTCGCGTGAGAGATAGGCGCTGGCGGCGTAGAGCTCCTCCCCGATCAGTGTGTAATCACAGGTCGTTACGAAAAACGGCAATTGATGGTCTGAGTCGGTGCCCGCGATCTGGATCGCCCCGGTGCTCGCCCCGGTTTCGGTTAGCAGTAGTGACTCGGCAAAGTAGGAGCCCATAAAAAAGTTCGCCGCGGGCTTTTTGCGCAACATGATGCCGTCTACTGCCGCGGTATAACTAAACTGGTCGGTCGTAATAAAGAAGTTGGAGTCCTCTTTAAAGACATCTGGTTTCCCCGCTTCGAGATATGACTGCTTGGTGATTTCCTGGCACACGGCCATGACGATGGGATCGCGGTGCGGTACCAAGAGGTCGGTTTCGTAGGCGGCTACCCGTTTGGCCACCCGTCCAAGAATCACCGCTGCCGCCACGGTGGATGGCTCGCTCATGTCACCGGCGCCGGTCAGATAGAGAATGGGCTTACCCAATTCAGTGGCACGGCCGATAGCTTCATCGACAGCATCTAATCCGGCAATACGACGGAGAAAAATATCCTTCGTTTTAGCGACGTGAATCGAACCGAAGACAATCAATACGAAAATAATAACAATGGCCAAATTGTTAATCTGGTTCCAATTGAACCAGTTGGGCTCCGGCGTCGCCTGCACAGTGGCGGCGGGCGCCCTGTGCTCACCCGACACAGCGACGACCGTCACGCCATACAATGTGCCGTCTTTCAGTTCAAGGCCCTTGCCTGTTCTGATTGTAATAAAATGATTAGTGTTTGGCACGGATCGGGTCCACCAGGGAATTTTGGCATCTTTGACATAACGCGAGTTGGCTGCAAACTCAGCGATGACTTTGGGGTCAGCGGCACTTGGCTGATGGAGCAGTACCTGATAACGCCCGTCCTTGGTCTCGCCGGCCGCCTTATCCCAGACAACCGTGAGACTGCCCCCCCCATCATTTGGCGTGTCAAAGACACGAACATTTTGTGGGGAGGCCAGGTCATCCGCATGCGCGAGTCGTGGCAAAAGTAGGCATCCGAGCACGAGTACCGTTTGAAGCATGACTGCTGAAGTTGAGCCACAACGTCGTAGTGATCGGAACCGACCTCGTCGGCTCATGCTTTTACACGCAACGGCCTTTGGTGCAGTTGTCATCCTTCAATAATTTCCACGTTAGCGCGCGGAATGACCGCGCGGGTGTTATCAGCAAAGGTCACTTCCAGCACGCGGACGCGGCTTTCGGTCTCAATTTGGCGCAAGTCAGGTGGCAGATCGCTAACCGTACCAATACGTCCGAAGAGGGGATCGCGGATGACTCGGACCTGATCGCCGACTACAATACCCTCCCGCTCCGCTTTCGGTCTCGCGCTGGCTGCGGCAGACTGCTGCGATGCGGGAATGATGAGTTCCGGGCGGATCACTCCCGCCCGAATCTGCGTTGCACCCGATACCGACGCATTCTGACCTGCATGTTTCGACAGCAACGCAAAGGTTTTGGCGGCCATCGGGATCGTCCCGAACCCTTCCGTGAGAATTAACGTAAAGCCGATTTGCTCCGTTCCGGTAATGGCCACACCGAGATCATAGCGCAGGAGCGTGCGCAAATCTTTGTCATGCATACCGCCGACGACAAGAGCTGCCACGCCCAGAGCTTTCGCTTTACCCAAGGTATCAGCAGTGACAAAAGAACCGCCAACTACAATTTGACCGGCCATGGCAGGCATCAGATGGTCAGCGGTCAGCAACTCGTCCGGAGATTGGACTGCCATCGTGAGTTCACCCCAGGTTTCCCCACCTACACCAAAGATGCCTTGGACCAGGGTGCAGTCCGTTTCAACGATGATGCCATGCTGCGGCAGCACATCCGTTACGTGTCCCTCAACGTAAGCCAGCAGTTCGAGCCGTCTCGGCGGTTCGCGCAGTAACACCTGCCCCGTAACGGTGGAGACAGCCTCCACCGTGCCCTGCACGGGTGATCGTACTACAGTTTTGAGCAATTTGATGAAGGGCTTGTTTTCGGCAATGACGTCATTTTTTTGGACCACCTCACCTTGTTTGTGGTGCATATACTCGGGAACTTCATCGGGCGCCGCGCCCAACAGATTCGCAACATTGATCGAGTGGACTTTGCCAGGCAGTTCCGCATGGGCCACAACGGAATCAGGCTTCACGCGGTCGCCTGCTGTCACTGCCACTGTGCCGGGAATCGGAAGGAGACGGCGCTTACGCACGGTGGTGCGTTCGGTCACGGTCAAACCTGGTGTGTACGCGTGTCCCATTGAGAGGTTTGATTAGGTTACGGTTGAGTCGTGGGCGACGGTACGTGGCAATCGCAACTCGTGCTCAGCTATGGTCAGTTGTTGGATAAAGGCCCACTGCGCGATTCCAGCGTGTTACCGCTTTGACGCGCGCAGTGGCATCAGTGGGCAACTGGAGCGGACGGCCACGGCCGTCCAGCAGCAAGCCGACGGCGCCCCCACGGACATTCTTCGTTACAGCCACGCCCTTCCCTTCCCCAAGATCCACCGACTTCACCGGCCTCATTGTGACGGTTGCCCGTTCAGTGTTACCAAGCGCGATCAGTTTCAATTCACCGAATGCCAGCGTACCTTGTACCGACGTCTGTCCGCTTTGGAAGGTGACCACGTAGTCGGCGCATGTCTGGCCATTAATCCCCTGTCCGATCGGTGCGATACAGGTACCGAGATAGACCAGGCAGTCGTTAACGAATACCTCCGTGGCCGCTTTCTCATTGATCGTCGAGAGTACGCCAAGGTGCGGCATCATGAAGATGCTGTCGACAGAAAGCGTCGTGAAGCCCAGCGGCTCGTAGGCATCGACCATCATGAGCATGGACTGTACGCGCCGCGGCGCATGCGAGAGGATGCCACCGCTGCCAACAATTAAATCTAGCTTGAGCATATCAATTAGTGTGGCACCAGATGTTTTCTGATCGAAAATGTCTGAGATCGTCCGCTCCTGCTGCACGCCTTTCAGCCCGGTAGCCAGTGACTTGTGGTGGATCAGCGCTAGTCGGAGGGCCTCGCGAGCGATCGCCTGCTCGATTTGTAACTCGTCGAGCGTCTGTGGAATCGTCGTCGGCCGAATCATCTTGTTTTTAATTCGGTTACGGATTGTCTGCTCATCGACGTTGAAGGGCACCCAGCGCATGATGTTGGCGAGTCCTGCTTCCGCCAGCACGTTCGAGATGCTATAGGACATCCCGAGATTAGCGCTGACCGTCCGGTTGAAGATTCCGCCAAAGACGGAGAAGACGTCAGTCGTGGCACCGCCAATATCCACGCCGATGAGATTGATCTTGTCACGCGTAGCCAGAGCTTCCATGATGAATCCGACTGCCGCGGGCGTTGGGACAATGGGGGCACCTGCCCAGGACATGAGTTTTTTGTAACCGGGTGCCTGCGCCATGACGTGCTCAAGAAACAGATCGTGAATTTTGTTCCGAGCCGGAGTCAGATTTTCCTTTTCCAGCAAAGGACGGATGTTGTCGGTGACCGTCAGCGCAGTCTTAGTGCCCAGAATGTCCGTCACCCGCTCACGGGCGTCCTTGTTGCCAGCATAGATCAACGGCAGGTCGTAGCTCATGCCTAGCCGCGGCCGAGGCGCCGCGGCCGCGATGTAGTCAGCCATTTCGACGACGTGCGTCACCGTCCCGCCGTCCGTTCCTCCGGAGAGCAAGATCATATCCGGGCGTAGCGAGCGGATGCGTTCGATTTTTTCATGCGGCAGCCGGCCGTCGTTGGAGGCCAGCACGTCCATTACGATCGCACCAGCGCCTAGCGCGCAGCGCTGGGCGCTTTCGCCCGTCATGCTCTGGACGGCCCCGGCCACCATCATCTGAAGACCGCCACCTGCGCTACTCGTGGACACGTAAATATCTACACCGGCCTTGGGATTGCCGCCCGCGCCGGCCGGCGTGATGATTTTCTCGCCGTCCAGGATTTTCCGTCCGGATAGTTCTTCCACTTCAGCCAGCGCATTCAGCACACCGCGTGTAACATCTTCAAAAGGCGCTTCAACGGTGGTCGGTGCCTCCCCGCGGAAGGTCTGACGGTAAATACCGTCTTTCTTTTCGATCAAAATGGCTTTGGTGGTAGTGCTGCCGCAATCCGTCGCGACAATGACAGAGAGCGAGTCGAACGGTTTCCTGTCTGGAACGGAGGCGGATGCCGTCATCGCACCGGTGCTCCGGCCGCAGCGGACCTGGCGCCGATACGCTCGATCAAGCAAGGGATGGCATCACGGCGTTCGAGGAGAGTGGCTACCTGCTGGATATCATGGGCATCGCAGGCCATATCCAGAATAGGTGCCAGGAAATGCAGCGCCTGACTACTCAGAAAGTTCATGGGCCCCGCTGATTCTAGGAACAGAATAGCCGGTTCGGCCATGTGCCGATCGACGATAGCCGTAGCCACTTTTTCAAGCAGCGCCTGATCGTCGGAATTTAGCGGTAAGCCATCAGGCTTGATGGCAAAGGCTTGCTGCAAGGAGGCCTGGAGTTGGTGAATCAAACTGCGTGTTTGCATTGCGACAATGCCGCGCGCGTAATTCGCAGACGCATTATAGGGGGCGGTCGAAAGGAGAGTCAATTTATCGCTTCCCCTCCCCCAGCGGGGTGGCGAGAAAGAATCTGGGCACTCAGATGCGCGAAGACCTGATATCCAATTTATCCACTGGCGAATATTCACGGCCCCTATGGCCAACACTATGGTCGTTAGCGCCCACCAATCTGCTGTTCAGCGTGGTAGGAACTGCGGACCAGCGGTCCCGATTCAACGTGACGGAACCCCAGCGCTAGACCTTCCTGCTTAAAGCCGGCAAATTCATCCGGGTGGTAAAAGCGGGCAACCGGTAGGTGCTCTTTTGTGGGCTGGAGGTACTGGCCGATTGTCAGAATGTCGCAACCGACAGAGCGAAGGTCGAGCATGACTTCCCGAATTTCTTTATCCGTTTCCCCCATGCCGACGATTAGGCCTGACTTGGTGACGAGTCCCATGTGCTGGGCCCAGCCTAGCAGCTTAACGGAGCGATCGTATTTACCCTGTGGCCGGATGGTAGGAAACAGCCGCCGGACCGTTTCAATGTTGTGATTGAGAATGTCCGGCTTCGCCTCCGCAACCACCGCCAGGGCTGCTTTATTGCCGTCGAAATCAGGAATTAATACTTCAATCGTGCACTCCGGCTGTGCCAGTTTGATCTGTTGGATCGTTTCCACAAATACGGAAGCCCCTCCGTCCGGCAATTCATCGCGATTCACGGATGTGATAACGGCATGGCGAAGGCCCAACAGTCGAACCGCCTGAGCTACCCGCTGTGGTTCCGTATGATCGACGGGACGCGGTTTGCCAGTTGTCACTGCGCAGTAATGGCAACGGCGAGTGCAGATGTCGCCAAGAATCAGGAACGTGGCCGTCCGGTTGTTCCAGCATTCCCATTGATTAGGGCAGCGGGCTTCTTCGCAGATCGTATGCAGGGCCAGCTGATCCATTGTCTGTCGGAGATGCTGATAGTCTGCTCCGGTCTTAAGATCGACCTTGAACCAGGGGGGCAGACGTTGGTGTGGACGCGTGATGGCATGGACAGGAATCAAACTCATGCGGCTATCGGTCCTGTGCCCCTGCGGCCAAAGAGCTTCCCGAACAACCGGCCCAGAAACGATGGTTGACTCGGATCGGGATATTCGATCCAGGGTTCCCGCGAGCCAAGATAGGCCGACCCCTGAAAACTCAGTTGGCTGCGAAGCTGCGTGTAGCCTTGCGATTGAAGGCGCACGACCAATCCGTGTAAAGCGGCGGCTTCTGTCGGATGTCCCTCGACACCAATCACGGTCTGTTCGTATCGAAGCATCGCGCAGCAGCCGGCTGCCCCCCGTTCGATCTCCACTACGCGGTTAAATCCTCTGGCCCGGCCATCAAGCCCCGCCAGTTGATGTTTTTCGACACTCATCAGACAGAACGAAAAACTGCTAACAGATCGCTCAGGACGATGGTCTTGTTACGCAAAATCCCCTGTTCGACCTTCAGGCGTTCGATATCGGCCATGGTGCCCCCATTCTTCAGGCAGGAGTCGGCCAGCGAGATCACGCGGTCACATTCTTCCTCGACTTTGGTTTTGACAACACGATTGATGGTCAAAATGCTGGCCAGCGTAGCGCGGGTCTCACTCAGATGTTTCTTGAGTTCGGATTCGGGATAGGACCGATGGGCTGCTTCGTTGATACAGCGGTCGAGGTATTGCGTCAGAAAAACGTAGAGGCGAACCAGCAGTTCCGTTGTCTCGATGTGGTTCGGCGTCGCCATAAGCCCTTCTGTGGCTGAGGATTAGGCGTTACAGCGCGACCTTGATGTCGCTTCCCTCGACGGTCACCGGATAAGACTTTACGCAGGCGGCCGGGTTGCTGACACCGCGGCCCGTGATGACGTTAAAAGTCCAGTTGTGCCAGGGGCACATGACAACCTCGCCATCCAGCTCGCCCTCGCCCAATGGGCCACCGCGATGCACGCAGTCGTTGTCGATGACGTGATATGTGCCGTTGACGTTGAAGATAGCCAGTGACTTGCCGTTTACCTCGGCCACAATGCCATTACCCTGTTTGATGTCTGCCGTGCCTGCTACCCGCACTAGTTCCGCCATGTGCTCCCCGTTATGCAGGACGTTTGATTTTATTCAGCAAACTCTGGATACCACCTGCCGGGGCGCCGGCAGTTTTCGTCTTAAGATTATTTGCAACTTTTGTGGCGATCCCCATGAAAGCCTTGGCCTGCTCCGAATCGGGTTGCGCGACGACAATCGGCATGCCTTCGTCCCCGCCCGCCCGGATCGCCGTATCGATTGGGATGGCGCCGAGAAACGGCACCCCCAGTGTTTCCGCTGCGCGGGCCCCTCCGCCATGCGAGAAGATCTCCTCCCGCTCGCCGCAATGTTTGCAGACGAAGTAGCTCATGTTCTCGATAACGCCGAGCAGCGGCACGTTCACGCTCTGGAACATCGTCATGCCCTTGCGGACGTCGTGCAGGGCCACTTCCTGTGGCGTGGTGACGGTGATGGCGCCCGCCAGCGTGACCAATTGCGAGATGGAGAGCTGCGCGTCGCCAGTGCCGGGCGGCAGATCAATGAGCAGATAGTCGAGCTCGCCCCAGACAACGTCACGGAAGAACTGCTGGATGGCGGTATGAACCATCGGTCCACGCCAAACAATGGCCTTGTCCTCCGGAACGAAAAAGGCCATGGAGATGAGTTTGACGCCATAGCTTTCGGCCGGGAGCAACCTGCCGTCCTTCTGCTCAGGCGGCGTACGCACGCCCAGCATCAGCGGGATGTTGGGACCGTAGATGTCAGCGTCGAGCAGGCCGACCTTGGCACCGGAGACAACCAATGCGACGGCAAGGTTCGTCGCGACTGTGGATTTACCCACTCCGCCCTTGCCGCTGCTAACCGCGATGATGTGCTTCACGTCAGGCAGCAGATTGGGCCTGGCCTGTTCCTGGTGTCCGTGCTGATGGGGAGTGTCTGCCATGCCAACCTCGTGTGGTGACGACTGTGCCGGCCCCATGCTAGCCGATGGCTTCCTGCGCTGACAAGTGGCTCGTAGGCCTACGGCCGGAGGGAAAAAGACCCAGTCGGGTTAATTTGACCGGCGCTGGAGGTTGGACGCGAGTCTGACTTTGGAGAGCGAAAAGATCAGCCATTTGGATGGATCGAAATTATACCACTGCGGCCCGTTGCGGTAGTCGCGCAAATACATGTGATGGTAGTTGTGGTATCCCTCGCCGAAGGTGATCAGCGACACCCACCAGCTGTCCCGGCTGCTGTCCTTCGTGCCATAAGGCTGGCTGCCCCAGATGTGGCAGATCGAGTTGATGCAGAAGGTCGAATTCAGAACGAGGAATATCCGGCAGACGCCTGCCAGCAGAAAGCAGCTCAGGCCGCCCATCCAGCTTCCGTTGACCGCCACGCCCAGCGCAAACGGGAGCGCCAGGCCGGACAGGATGATTGGGACGTAGTATTTGTGCTGCCACATGATCAGTGGGTCCTTACGGAGCTTGCCGTCGTACTTGGCGTTGTCATCCGAGGCCGACAATTCGAAGAGCCAGCCGCAGTGGCTGTACCAGAAGCCCCGCAGGGCGTTATAGGGATCGTCGTCCTTGTCGCAGACCGCGTGATGGCGGATATGATCCCCACACCACTTGAGCGCGGAATTCTGGAGCGCCCAGCCACCAGCAATCAGAAAGCAGGCCCGGACCCAATCTGGCGCGTCAAAGGCGCGGTGCGAAATCATGCGGTGATAACCGACCGTGATGCCGAGGCCGGTGACGACGTAGAGAATGGCGAACATCGTCCAGTCAAAGGCCGTGAAGTCGTAGTAGTAGGCATAGGTCGGCACGCCGATCATGGCCCCGATGGTCACGAAGGAAAAGATGACGATAGTCGGATAATCCCGCGGACGCTGGCTTGCTTCCACTTTCCCCTCTTACTGGCATTGTTACCGGATGTCCCAGCATACCAGCCAAACAACACTTTTTCAAGTAATTTCAGTGGTCTATGCTGATCGAGGGAGTTGGGATGGATGCTGCGGCCCCCTCTGAACAAGACTTGGCGCGGGGGGCCAAGTTAGGCGGCACGGAGTCGTTGCAGTTGTTCAAGGTCAGCCGCGGGGTCAGCGAGCATAAGCTGCGGCGCGGATTCGCCCGTCCTGACTCACCGGAGATTCGACGGTCTTGATGTCCGCCCCCTCCAACTCCTCAGTGATGTTGGTGATCCCGCCCCGATCGGTTGCGGCGGGCGGCATTTCCTGGTGCTCAGTGTATTTCACCAGTCCGATTCCCTTCGCAAACCATGCCGTCAGCAGGTCGGTGCTGACCACAGAACGTTTCGTCTTCGATAAATGGATGCGCATGCTCATCCGCGCTTCGAGCTTGAGGGCATCAGCGTAGGTACCAGCTGGCACAGTGACCGACTCTTTCCCCACCACCGTCACCGAGGCCTCCACGTCCGCTTTTTCCGGCGAACCATCCCCATCAAGGTCGTTGTCGAAATCAATACCCTTCCGCTCAAATTGCTGAAAGGAGGACGGGACATCGATGGGAAAGTGCACAATCTGGTACGGCGTGACCTGCCGCTCCACCGGCGTGCCGGGCGAGGAGCCGTAGTAGATAATGCCGACTGCATCGCGCCGGTAGTAACTGTTTGTCGCGCCGTGGTTGCCCGGATTGGTGTCATGAAAGACTTTGACGGGGACGCCATTGATCGTCTGCGTGCCTGTCACTGATGAAATGTTGACGAAGGTCTTGCGCTCAGAGATTTGTTGGAGCGGCAGGGTTTCGATGTGACCACGATAGCGCCACCGGCTGCCGATGGCGTCCGGAAAATAGAGCGGCCCGTCCGGGATCATCTCCAGCCGCGAGTCGGACTGGGCCAACGCAAATTCTGGAGCCATACCCAGCGCTCCAGTCAGTGCGACCGCAATTGTTAGTATGCGAATTACCATCAATGAGTCACCGTATCACAT
This sequence comes from Nitrospira sp., assembly GCA_016873435.1. Lineage (NCBI taxonomy): Bacteria > Pseudomonadati > Nitrospirota > Nitrospiria > Nitrospirales > Nitrospiraceae > Nitrospira > Nitrospira sp. The sequence goes on along the minus strand of VGXF01000008.1, from coordinate 34,901 downwards.
CGCCGAAAGAGGCCGCAAGATTGCGTACCTTGCTATCGCCAGAAACGATTGCGGATAATGGTGCATGCCGACTGTTCGAAAACAAACCCGGCGCACAACGACACCTCGGCCCGCTGTTCTAGTGACCGGCGGTTCCGGCGGCATCGGCCGCGCGATTTGCCTGGCCTTTGCGCAAGCCGGCTGGAACGTCGGCGTGCACTATCGAACCAACGCGCGGATGGCGGCGCAGGTTGTGTCTGCGGTAAGGATACGGGGTGGCCACGGCCTGGCTCTCCAGGCAGACATTTGTGACGGCAAACAGGTGCAGGAGATGGTTGCCCGCCTGCTGGATCGCTGGGGCCGGCTCGATGTGCTGGTCTGCTGTGCCGGGCAAGCTTCCAGCGGCCTGATTGTGCGCATGTCATTTCAGGATTGGATCGATAAGGTGGCTGTGAACCTGACCGGAACCTTCCACTGTCTCCAGGCAGCGGGAGCCGTGATGGTGTCGAAACGACATGGCGCGATTATTATTGTCGGTTCCCTCGCCAGCCTACAGGGACAAACAGGCCAAGCAGCCTACGCAGCGGCGAAAGCGGGCCTGCTGGGGCTGATGAAAACGGCGGCGAAAGAATGGGGTCCGCACAGTGTGTGCGTCAACGTGGTCTTCCCTGGTTGGCACAAAACGGCGTTGGCTGGCAGTGCATTTCCAAGCGTACCCGAGGCCCATACAGTGGGCTGCACCCCTGATCTGAAGAAAGTAGCCGACTCGATTTACCATCTGGCGCAGCTTGAAGATGTCTCCGGGCAGGTCTGGAACCTCGACAGCCGCATCCTCTGAAACGATGAAATATGAATACCGCACGGAAGAACAAATCCTCCGTACACCCGCCCCCCCGTACTCGCCCCCCGTCACACCGTGGCGTGTTTATCACCGGTACGGACACAGGCGTGGGAAAAACGCTGGTGACGGCGGCACTGACCGTGTGTCTGAAGCAGCGCGGTTTTTCGGTCGGCGTGATGAAACCTGTGGAAACGGGCTTGCGCGATGAGGGCGCGGCCGCCTCCGACGCAGCCCGATTGCGTGCGGCAGCCGGTCTGGATGAGGCGGTTGAGGCGATCAGCCCCTGCCGATTCCCCGAGCCGCTGGCGCCAGCCGACGCCGCCCGCCGGGCCGGTCAGACGATCATGCTGGCGCACATTGCGCGCGCCTATCGTGCGCTGGCCTCGCGCTATCAGATCGTACTGGTCGAGGGTGTGGGCGGCGTACGCGTTCCGTTAACGCCCCAGGCCGATGTGAGCGAGTTGATCCGCCGGCTCGGCCTTCCGTCCGTCGTGGTTGGACGCACCAGGCTCGGCGCCATCAACCACGCACTGCTGACGCTCGATGCGCTCGCGCAAAGAGACTTGCCCGTTCTCGGACTGTTGCTGAACCGATCCAGCGCGGAGCCAGCGACGGCGACGGAACGGCTCCAGGAAGCCTCGGCTCTGTCGCTTCTGAAGGCATGGGGAAAAATTCCGGTGATTGGCCCCCTGGCCTTTCATGCCCACGTGCAGAGAGCGTGGGCGGAAGGACTGGCGACCGTCGCCAACAGCAAAGAAATCGGCGCGTTGGCCGACTTGATCATCGGAAGAGCGCCACGAACGCGCGAGCGGTTCCGGTTACGTCGGGGGCCTGGGCGATTGCACTGATGACGGCCACGCCATTCGCACCAGCGCGGATGACCTCTCCGGCGGAGTCAACGGCAATGCCACCGATGGCAAAGATTGGCTTCGCCGTGAGCGCACGAATCGTCCGCAAGCCATCGAGGCCAACCACAGGGTCGTGATCGCGTTTCGAGAACGGTGTGAAAATTGGCCCGAACCCGAGATAATCGACGTCCAGCGTCGACGCCCTCTTCACCTGCGCCGCAGTGTGAGTGGAGAGGCCGATCAGCTTCCCCTTTCCCAGAAGTGCCCGGGCTTCCTCAACCGGCAGATCATCCTGCCCGAGATGGACCCCATCGGCCTCCACGGCCAGCGCGAGATCGCAGCGGTCGTTGACGATCAGCCGTCCGCCCGCATCGGCTGCCGCCTGACGCAGGGCCTGTGCCTGCCGGTAGGCGTCTCTCAGGGCAACGCGCTTGGCGCGGTACTGAAAAAGCGTCGCGCCTCCAGCGGCAGCAGCGTTGAGCAGGTCGATGAGCGAACGGCCGTGCGCTGCGTCGGGATCGAGAATCACATAGAGGCCGCGGAGATCGGTTTGTGGAAATGCGGCGGCAACCACGGGTCGGCCTCCGTCAGGAAGCCGCCGTTGTCATGAACCGTTCCAGGAAGCTAGTGGAGACACGGCCCTTTTGAAACTCGGCGTCATTCAAAATTCGTTTATGGAGCGGGATGGTGGTCTTAATGCCCTCGATGACAAATTCATCGAGCGCTCGTCGCATCCGGGCCATGGCTTCGTCCCGGTGTTGGCCGTGGGTGATCAACTTAGCAATCAGTGAATCGTAGTGCGGAGCAATGATGCTGCCGCTTTCAATCGCGGAATCCACCCGGACGCCCAGTCCCCCCGGCGGACGGAAGCGCGTCACGGTGCCCGGGCACGGCGTGAACCGCTCGGGGTCTTCTGCGTTGATCCGGCATTCGATGCTGTGGCCGGTGATCTGGATGTCCTGCTGGCGGACGGAGAGCGGCTGGCCGTTGGCAATCCGGATCTGCTCCTTGATCAGGTCGATTCCCGTGACCATCTCCGTGACCGGATGCTCGACCTGGATCCGCGTGTTGACTTCCATGAAATAGAAATTGTGGTCTTTGTCAAGCAGGAACTCGACCGTGCCGGCGTTTCGATAATGTACGGCACGGACAGCTTCGACGGCCACGCGACCGATTTCGCGCCGCAGGCGCTCGTCAATGGCGGGCGACGGCGATTCTTCGACCAGTTTCTGGTAACGCCGCTGGATCGAGCAGTCCCGCTCACCCAAAAAGACCGTGCGCCCTTTTTCGTCTGCCAGAATCTGCACTTCAATGTGGCGCGGCTCGATGAAGAACTTTTCGAGATAGACGCTCTCGTCGCCAAAGTTGGCCTTGGCTTCCGCCTGGGCCGTCTGGAACGCACGAGGGAGATCCTCCGGCTTGTTGACGACGCGCATGCCGCGCCCGCCCCCGCCCGACGAGGCCTTGATGATGACCGGGAAGCCGATCTTCCTGGCGGCCTCCAGCGCATCCTGATCGGTCTTCAATTCGCCCTGGCTGCCGGGCGTAAGGGGCAACCCCTTGCGGCTCATGATTTCCCGCGCCTTAGCCTTGTCGCCAAGCGTCGCGATATGATCGGACGTGGGCCCGATGAAACGGATGCCGAGCGATTCGCAGACTTCGGCAAAATGTGCGTTCTCGGCCAGAAAGCCGTAGCCGGGGTGTATGGCGTCAGCGCCAGTGACTTCCGCAGCGCTCAACACATTGGGAATGTTGCGGTAGCTGAGCGAACTCTCTGCCGGTCCGATGCAGACATGCTCGTCGGCTGCATGGACGTGCAGCGCATTGCTATCCACCTCGGAGTGCACTGCCACCGTACGAATGCCGAGCTCCTTGCAGGCCCGAATCACCCGAAGGGCAATTTCACCGCGATTGGCTATGAGAATTTTTTTGAACACAAGCGACCCCTTTATGCGGGGACGATTAGGATGCCGTCGGATCAATCAGGAAGAGCGGCTGGCCGTACTCGACTGGCTTACTGCTTTCTGCCAGTACCTTGTGGATCGTGCCGCCCGTTTCTGCCTCGATCTCATTCATGAGCTTCATGGCTTCGACGATGCACAGGACCTGCCCCTTCTTCACGACGTCCCCCTCCTCAACATAAGACGCAGCGTCAGGCGAGGGTGATCGGTAGAACGTCCCGACGATTGGCGAGGTCACGGTGACGAGCGAGTTTAGATCAATATCCGGTTCAGCCGTTTCGCTGACCTCTCGCTGGGTTGGGGCCCCCTGGCGGGGCATGTCAGGGGGCGCGTCGTCGCCGCCCTGCCCGTTCCGGACGCGGATGCGAAGGCCTTTCTGCTCAACCTCCAGTTCGGACAGCTCGTGCTGCCGCATTAGATCGACCAGTCGCTGCACATCCCGAGCGAGCGGATCGCTATTCGCCGTCGCTTTGGATGCCCCCCCGTGTTTGGCTCGCTTCTTCATCGGACACGCTCCACGTAGGCGCGGGTACGGGTGTCGATCTTGATGGTTTCCCCGACTTCCATGTACAGAGGCACCTTGATAACCGCACCGGTTTCCAAGGTGGCCGGCTTGGTGCCGCCTGAGGCCGTGTCCCCGCGCACGCCTGGCTCTGAATCTACGATCTTGAGCTCAATGAAGATGGGCAGTTCGACGGCGATCGGACGGTGCTGGAAGATCAGAATCTTGGCCGTCATATTTTCCTTGAGTAGATCGGCATTGTCACCAAGCTGTTTCTTCTCAAATTCCAACTGCTCGTAGTTCTTCACGTCCATGAAGGTGTAGGCATCGCCCGTTGCAAAGAGGAACTGCATCTCGCGTTCCTCAAGATCGGGCTCATCAAACTTCTCGCCCGACCGGAAAGTCCGGTCGATGACACTACCGGTGGTGTAGCTCTTGAGCTTGGTCCGAACGAACGCACCGCCTTTGCCAGGCTTGACGTGCTGAAATTCCACGATATAGAACGGCTGGCCGTCAATCTCCAAGCGAACACCGTTGCGAAAATCTGCCGTCGAAATCACGAACCCTGTCCTCCCTACGTTGTACCGAATCCGTCTCTCAGCGGGTCGTTGCGGCGTGGGCGGTTTTGAGATGCTCCACGAGAGCATGTAGCCCCAGCACGTAGCCGGACGGGCCGAAGCCCGAAATTTGACCCACCGCCACACCGGCGATATAGGAATGGTGACGGAACTCCTCCCGCTTGTAGATGTTCGTCAAATGTACCTCGACGGTGGGGATGCTGACGGCGGCAATGGCGTCACGGATAGCGACGCTCGTATGGGTGTAGCCAGCAGGGTTGATGACGATCCCGTCGAACTTCGCCTTGGCCTGCTGGATCCAATTCACTAAGTCCCCTTCCAAATTAGACTGCCGGATGTCGACCTTGACCTTGTGGGCCGTGGCCGCTTTCCGGATCGCCGCATTGATCGTGCTAAGCGAGACTTTCCCGTAGATGGCTTTTTCCCTGGTGCCCAGCATGTTCAGATTGGGCCCATGCAGGATCAGGACCTGGGGTGTGCGCTTCATTCTACTCGCGTGATCGTGCGATCCCTCTGAAAAACCTTAGAAAACGCGGGCATTGTATCAGGCTTGGGCAAAGGGGTCAAACAAAGGGCCGAACCGGGCGCCTAGCAGGCGAACGGCTCAGGAACGAGGCCGGTGCGGCAGGGACAGAACGGCGTCCAGAATGCGGTCCGCCATCTCTCGCTTGGGCATTAGTGCGAGCCGGGTTTCATGTCCTGCCCGGTCTAGTATGATGGCCGCATTGGAATCGGAGCCAAATCCGGCCCCCGCGCGCGTCACGTCGTTGGCGACAATCAGGTCCAGCCCCTTCCGGCGCAGCTTGTCCTTGGCCTGGCCGACCAGATCGTCGGTCTCGGCCGCAAACCCCACCAGGATTTGATGAGTCCGGCGCTTCGAGAGACCGTCGAGGATGTCGTCGGTGGGCGTTAGAGGAAGTGCGCGTGCGGCGGTGCCCTTCTTGATCTTGCGTCCGAAGCGCTCCACGGGCCGGTAGTCGGCCACGGCCGCCGCCATGACGACCAACGTGGACCAGTTGAAACGAATTTGCAGGGCCTTGTTCATTTCGTCCGCCGTTTCAACGCGGACACATTCGACGCCGGCCGGAGGCAACAGAGCTGTAGGACCACTGACCAGCACGACGGAGGCGCCCCGCTCGGCCGCCGCTGCGGCAACTGCATAGCCCATTTTCCCAGAGGACCGGTTGGAAATGAATCGGACCGGATCGATGGCCTCCTGCGTTGGTCCGGCAGACACAAGAATACGCTGGCCGACGAAATCACGCCGAAGGTTCAGCCGGGCTTCAAGAGCGGCTAGCATCGTCACGGCATCCGTCAGGCGACCCGTGCCAATTTTCCCTGATGCCAGCGGTCCCTCAACGGGATCCAGCACCGTCACGCCGCGTTGCCGCAGCAGCGCCACATGTTCCTGCACTGTCGGATGGTCCCACATACCACCATCCATGGCCGGCGCAATAATCAGCGGGCAAGAAGCTGCCAGGACCATAGTGCTTAGCAGATCGTCGGCCAAGCCGAGCGCGCATTTGGCTAGCGTGTTAGCTGTAGCGGGCGCAATGAGAAAGGCATCCGCCTCCTCGGGCAATGTCAGGTGCAGCATTTCCTGATGGGTCGCATAAAGTCCCCTAGCGACGGAATGCTTCGAGAGGACTTCAAACGTCAGCGGAGTTACGAACTTCGTGGCCGACTCAGTCATAGCCACGTGGACGTCGGCGCCTTCTCGCGTCAGCGCGCGCAGCAGTTCAACTGCCTTGTAGGCAGCGATGCTTCCGCTGACGCCAAGCAGAATACGCTTCCCGCAAAAACGGCGGACTGGGACTTCAGATTCGATGGACTCGATGGCGCTACTCCTCTCGGTCCTTCACCGACGGCTTCACGGAGTCATCCACAAAGACGCTAAGTTCTTTCTTGATCTCGCGAGCATCCTCCCGGAGGGCGGTGGCGGCCATCCGCTCCATCTCGCTGTCCTTCCCACGCTTGACTTCCTTGATTGCCTGGCGCGCCTCCTTCCCAATCACAACTTCGATGTTGTGGTGGAGCATCTCGTCGAGGGCCACCGAGGTCGCCTTCGCATAACGGGGCGCGGCCATCGGCTTGGCGCCCTGCATGAGATGCTTGGCGCGCTGGGACGTGGCGACGACCAGCCGATGGCGCGAATCGGTCCGCGCCGGGTCGTATTCGGGTAACAGGGACAATGCGTCGATCATGCTCTGCTCCTTTCAGAAGAAGGTTACTCGGTCAGAAAGTTGTGTTCTAGCCAGGTGATATCAATGCGTTTCATCTTGGCCCGTTCCGCGTGCACGATGGCCAGCAGCTGCTGCGAGGCCTGCGCTAGATTCTCGTTGCGGACGATATAATCATACTCGCGGTAACTCAGAATTTCCTGCCGGATCTTTTGCATGCGCCGCTGGATTTCATCTGGCGCATCCCCCCGCTGGGTCAGTCGGGCCTTAAGGGCCTCGATCGAGGGCGGCAGGATGTAGATGTAGACCCCGTCAGAAAATTTCTTCTTGATCTGCATGGCTCCCGTCGGGTCGATTTCCAGCAGCACGTCCTGGCCCTGCTCCATCATGTCGGTCAGCGCCTGCCGCGGCGTGCCGTACAACTGGTCGTAGACCCGCGCGGACTCGGCGAAGTCGTTGCGGTCAGCCATGGCTTGGAAGACCGCCTCGTCTACAAAGTAGTAGTCTTGTCCGGGGATCTCGCCCGGGCGCGGCTGGCGCGTCGTATACGACACTGAGGGATGCAGGTCCGGGACCGCCGCCACCAGCCCCTTGCACAAGGTGGTCTTGCCAGCTCCTGAGGGAGCGGAGACGACGAACAGGACTCCCCGTTGTTCAACAGCCATGGCGGGTGGCGCCCTCTGGTCGGTTACTCGACATTTTGCGTCTGCTCCCGGATCTTTTCCAGGCCCCCCTTCATGCGGATCACGTGCTGGGAAAGCTGGCTGTCGTTAGCTTTGGAACCCATCGTATTGATCTCTCGTCCCATCTCCTGGGTCAAAAAGTCAAGTGTCTTGCCGGCTGGCGCCGCGACTTTCAGAGTCTGCCGGAATTGTGCGAGATGAGAATCCAGCCGGGCGATTTCTTCGCTGATATCACTCTTGTCAGCCAGGATTGCCAGCTCCTGCTCTAGCCGTCCGGCATCGGCGCGACCAGATTCCAGTAGCTTCTCGACGCGTGCCCGCATGCGGGCCAGGTGCTCCTGCTGGGCCTGCGGTACACGCACGGCCACGGCCTGGCGGTCCTGTTCAAGTGTTCGCAGCAATGCCTCCAGATGCGCCGCCAAGGCCTTCCCCTCGCGCCGGCGCATGCGGTCTAAATCAGCCAATGCCCCCGCCGCCAGCTTCTTGATGAGCGTTTGAAGACCCGAATCATCCACGGGCTCTTCCGTGACGTAGAGCACATCTTTCATGCCGGCCACGAGCGACACGTCGATCGTCCCGCCCAGCTTGAGTTCCCGCTGTATCTGCTGAAGCAGGCCGTGGTACTGCTTCGCCAGCAGACGATCAACCTGCAGCGTCCGCTTGGTTTCGCGCCCTCCCGGAATCGAGACCGTGAGTTCAACACGCCCGCGCGCACACTGCTTTTGCGCTAGACCCTTGAGATGATCTTCTAGCACCGTGAGTCCGCGGGGAAGGCGCACACTGACTTCGCAGAATCGGTTGTTGACCGACCGGACTTCCACGACCACCGTACCACCTGACCAGGCGGCTTCCTTCCGCCCATAACCGGTCATACTGCGGATCATGTTTTCAGTTTCCCCTTCCAGCGACACAGCGCGTAGATCGAACAGTCTGCGCAGCGTGGTTTGCGGGCCAGGCAAATGTAGCGGCCATGCAGCAGGATGCGCTGCGAATTGACGGTCCAGTCCTTCTCCGGCATCAAGCTCTGCAAATCTAGCTCGATCCGCCCGGCGTCGTTACTCTTTGCCAGCCCCAGCCGCTGCGCAACGCGCGTGACGTGGGTGTCTACGATAACGGCTGGCTTGTCGAAGGCGTTTCCCAGCACGACGTTTGCGGTTTTGCGGCCAACTCCTGGGAGCGTCACCAGATCGTCCATCCTATCCGGTACGCGCCCCCCGAATCGCTGCGTCAGTACTGTGCAGCAGCCGATGATACTCCTAGCCTTGCTTTTATAAAAGCCGGTTGAGCGAATCAGGCTTTCTAATTTGGATTGATCGGCGGCGGCATAGTCCCCAGCCGTTTGGTACCGCTGGAACAGAGCCGGCGTCACCATATTCACCCGCTGGTCCGTGCACTGCGCGGACAAAATCGTTGCGATCAGGAGCTGGAGCGGCGAGCGATGATGGAGCTCCACTCCCGGTACGGGGTCGGTTTTCGCTAGCCCCTGCAGGATGCGTCGGGCTCGTTGACGGAGCACGGCCGTCGGCATGTCAGAATCCAGGCACGGCCAGTGCGGATGCGACCTGCGGCAGGCGCGTCTGTTCGTCCAGTGCATTTGACACAGCATCCACCAGCGGCGCGAGCGTGGCAGGCGTGAACGCGGACACGGCGACGGCACTATATCGCCGGCACAGACCGCCAATTTCTCCTGACGACAGCTTGTCGCATTTATTAAGCACCCGGATGGACGGGAAATGCGTCAGCCCGAGCTCGCGTAGAATTTTTTCGACCGCGTCGATCTGCGCGTCAATCCGTGGACTGCTGGCATCGATCAGATGGAGCAGTAAGTCGGCATCGCGCAATTCCTCGAGCGTAGCCCTGAAAGCGCCCACGAGGGCCTTCGGCAGATCGCGAATGAACCCGACTGTGTCCGTGACAATCACATCGCGGTCATGCGGAAACCGTAGCCGGCGGCTAGCAGTATCGAGCGTTTCGAACGGCCGGTCCTCGGCCGCGACCCGACTACCTGTCAGCGCATTGAGCAGCGTGGATTTGCCCGCGTTTGTATAGCCGACAATTGAAATCGTGGGAATCTTGTACCGGAACCGGCGCGCGCGACGCTGGTCCCGGTGGCGCGCAAAGGCGTGCAACTCCTTTTCTAGATGCGCGATGCGGTCGCGCACGCGCCGGCGGTCCGTTTCCAGTTTCGTTTCACCCGGCCCGCGGCCGCCGATGCCGCCCCCCAGCCTCGACAACGACGTCCCGGTGGACCCGGACAGTCTGGGCAGCAGATAACGCAACTGCGCCAGTTCGACCTGAATCTTCCCTTCCCGGCTGTGCGCCCGCCGCGCGAAAATGTCGAGGATTAATTGCGTCCGATCAATGACTTTCATGTCGGTGACATCCGCGATCGCCCGTGCTTGGGCCGGCGTGAGATCCTGGTCGAATACCAGAAGGTTTGCGCCCTTATGGAGCGCCGTCATCACAACATCCTTGAGCTTGCCACTTCCCATCAAATATTTTGGATTGATGGTCTGACAACGCTGGACGACGGTATCACGCACATCCAGATCGTCCGAGCGCGCCAAGTCGACCAGCTCTTCCATCCGGTCCTCCTGCACAATCCGACTGGCCTGCGAGGCACTGATCAGGATGGCCGCATCGGAGGCATGCGACACTTCGCGTCCGACATCGGCCCTAGCCAGTTCGTCCTCGATGGACTCGATCAACTCCAGGCAATCCAGATCCCAGGCATGGAAGGGTTTAGGCGGCAGCGCCACATAGAGTTGAGTGCGCGGGTTCGGCGGTATGATATGCGCCACAGCCATCTGGGCCGGCAGTCCGTGTTCCCCCACAACAATCGAGGCCACAAGATCCAGGCGGAGCAGCGCCAAGGTGGTCAGGTCCTGCTTAGTCAGTGGCTCGTTGTGCAGATAGGTCCGGACCAATCGCAGACCGCGCAACGAGCGCGGACCTGACCGGAACCGGGAGAGGTCCGGTAGCGCCACGTCCCGCCCTTGTCCGACGCAGACGTATTGGACGGCCCCACGTCGGTTGATCAGCAGGGCGATTTCACGGTGAATCTCATGCGAGAGTTCCGTGCAGGATCGGGCCAGTTCCGCGCTGACGACAGCCGTCACCGGCACGCGCCGTCGGTAGAGATGCTCCAATCGAAGTACTTGGCCGGCCTTGAGTCCGTTCGTATAGCCGTGGAGTGTCGGGATGTCAGCCTCGCCTTCCCGCCAGAATGCGTGAGGCTGATAGACGTGCCTCCCCTGCGGTCTGCAGTGGCAGATCAGCCACCGCCTCCAAGTTCCACGCTGCCAGTCGGCCGGCACGGTAAGCGCGCTGCGCGGCGAGTGCGATCATAGCGGCGTTGTCCGTGCACAAGGTCAGTGGTGGAATGGCCAGCCGGATGCCGGCCTCCCCTGCCCGCGCCGTCAATTTTACGCGTAACCGCGAATTAGCCGAGACGCCGCCTACCACGGCGAGCGAGTTGACTTGCATGCGGCGTACGGCCCGGAATGCTTTCTCAACCAGCACGTCCACAATGGCTTCCTGATAGCTGGCGGCGACATTCGCCCTATCCCGTGACCGTTGCGCGTCATTCAGATCACGCCAGTGATACAGCAACGCCGTTTTCAGCCCACTGAAACTGAAATTCAGATTCCCCGCGCTCAACAGCGGTCGGGGGAACTTAACCGCGTCGGGGGTGCCGGTTCGGGCCAGCTTGTCGATGGCCGGCCCTCCCGGAAATCCGAGGCCGAGCACGGCGGCGGCCTTGTCGAACGCTTCGCCCGCGGCATCGTCCAGCGTCTTTCCCAGCAGCTCGAGCCGGTCATCCGTCGACACCAGATACAAATGGGTGTGCCCGCCCGAAACAACCAGGACGACGCAGGGCAGTGGGAAATCCCGCTGATCGAGCCAGGCCGAGGCGATGTGTCCTTCCAGATGATTGACACCAACTAACGGCAGCTTCAGCGCGTAGGCCAGCGCCTTGCCGACGCTGACGCCGACCAGCAGCGCTCCAGCAAGCCCCGGCCCCTGCGTGACAGCAATGGCCCCCAGATCGGACCACTCCAGGCCGGCTTGGGTCATGGCCTCAGCCGCGATGGTCTCGACGGTTTCGATGTGCCGCCGCGCAGCGAGTTCAGGGACGATGCCCTGATAGCGCGCATGTACGTCGTGCTGCGAGCACAGCACGCTGGCCGCGACGCGGCCCTCGCCGGTGACAACTGCGGCGGCCGTTTCGTCACAGGACGTTTCGAGCGCGAGAATGAGGGGCGACGACGTGTGGAGGGGCAACGTCAAAGGGCCAACGTGGGGCTCAACCGACAGTGGATATGAATGTGCGGAGTTATCGTCACAAGGGTCCCGCGGAGGGAGTTCTACACCTCAGCCAGGACTTCCGCTTCGATGAAAGCCGGGGCGTTATCCTTAAGCACAACCTTGATCCGGCGTGAATCCTTAAAGCGGCCCTTGATGAGCTCTTCCGACAACGGATCGCCGATGCTCTTCTGGATGGCCCGCCGCATCGGGCGTGCGCCGTAGAGCGGCTGGTAGCCTTCCTTGATGAGCCATTGCTTGATCTCCTCGGTGATATCAAGCTGCACACCCTTCTCGACCAGCCGCGCGTTGAGCTCCTTGATGAGAATGTCGACGATGCTGACGAGATGGATCTTCTCCAGCTGATGGAAGACGACCACTTCGTCGATCCGGTTCAGGAACTCCGGACTGAACGAACGGCGTAGCTCCGCCAGCACGTCTTCTTTGATCTTCCGATTTTGCGCGGCCTCTTCCTGCTGAAAGCCCAGTGCTACACCCTTCTGGATGAGCTTTGTGCCCAGATTCGACGTCATGATGACGACGGTGTTCTTGAAGTCCACCTTGCGACCGAGGCTGTCCGTCAGGACGCCGTCATCCAGGACCTGCAGCATCACGTTGAAGATGTCCGGATGGGCTTTTTCAATTTCGTCGAACAAAACTACCGAGTAGGGGCGGCGGCGGACTTTCTCCGTGAGCTGGCCACCCTCCTCGTACCCGACGTAGCCCGGAGGAGCGCCGAAGAGGCGCGAACTGGTAAACTTTTCCTGATATTCGGACATGTCCACGCGAATTAGCGCATCCTCCGAGTTGAAGAGGAACTCCGCCAGGGCGCGCGCCAACTCCGTCTTCCCGACGCCGGTAGGGCCGAGGAAGATGAACGAACCGATCGGCTTCTTGGCTTCTTTCAGCCCGGCCCGCGAGCGGCGAATCGCACGACAGACCGCCGAGATTGCTTCTTCCTGTCCAACGATCCGCTTATGGAGAAATTCCTCCATGTGAAGCAATTTCTGGGATTCCTCCTCCTCGAGCTTAAAGAGCGGAATGCCGGTCATCTTGGAGACGACATAGGCCACGTCCTCCTTAGAGATGACGGGCTTGTTCTTCTCCTGATTCTTCTTCCATTCCCGCTTAGATTCCTCGAGCAGCTTCCGCAGGCGTTCCTCTTCTTCACGGAACTTGACCGCCTCTTCAAAATTCTGGAGCGAGATGGCCGTTTCCTTCTCGCGCGAGACCTTCTTGAGCTCCTGCTCCATCGCCTTGAGCTCGCCCGGCAGCGCATAGGTCTGCAGCTTGGCGCGCGAACCGGTCTCGTCAATCAAATCGATCGCCTTATCCGGCAGGAACCGGTCAGTGATATAGCGGTCCGAAAGCTTCACGGACTCTTCGATCGCCTCTTCGGTAATCTCCACGCCGTGGTGCTCCTCGTAGCGGTCGCGCAGGCCATGGATGATTCGGATTGTTTCGTCAATCGACGGCGGCTGCACATAGATCGGCTGGAAGCGGCGTTTCAGGGCACCATCCTTCTCGATATGTTTCCGGTACTCGTCCAGCGTTGTGGCGCCGATACACTGAATCTCCGCGCGCGAGAGAGCCGGCTTGAGCATGTTGGAGGCGTCGATCGATCCCTCCGCCGCGCCCGCGCCGACGAGCGTGTGCAGCTCATCGATGAAGATGATGATGTTTCCCGCCTGCGCGATCTCCTTCATGACCACCTTCAGGCGCTCCTCGAACTGCCCCCGGTACTTCGTGCCCGCCACGAGCGAGCCCAAATCGAGCGCGATCACGCGGCGCGACAAAAGATTGTCGGGCACCTCCGAGGCAACGATGCGTTGGGCGAGCCCCTCGACGATGGCCGTCTTGCCGACGCCGGATTCCCCAATTAGCACCGGGTTGTTCTTGGTTCTGCGACTGAGAATCTGCAGGACGCGTTCGATCTCGTCTGCCCGCCCGATCACCGGATCAAGCTGCCCCTCTTGAGCCAGCGCGGTGAGGTCGCGGCCGAATTCATCCAGCGCGGGCGTGGTGGATTTGCGATCCCGCTCGCGGGGCGCGGATTTGCGCAGAAACGTGACGGTGAGCTGACGCGCGGTTAGGAGGTTCGCGCCAAGGCTGCGGAGGATCTTGCCGCCGATGCCCTCCTCTTCGCGCAAGAGACCGAGCAGCAGATGCTCGCTGCCAATGTGATTATGGCCCAGGAGCCGTGCTTCCTCAACCGCATACTCAATAACTTTCTTCACGCGCGGGCTAAAGGGAATTTCCCCGAACGTCATCGTGGTCCCGCCACCCGGGAGATTGCGCTCGATTTCGAGATGGATCTGTTCGGACGAGAGCCCCATCTTCTTAATAATGGTCAGGGCGATCCCGTCTGTCTCACGAAGTATGGCCAGAACGAGGTGTTCCGTCCCGAGGTAGTCATTCTGGTGGCGTTCGGCTTCCTCGCGCGCCAGGATGATGATCTTCCGACCCTTATCCGTGAATCGTTCGAACATCCCGCCTCCTTTGGCAACTTAGTGATACTGTGGAATGACGGAAGTTGTCGAAAAACTGTGCTAATTCTATCCGTCATTTCTTGCTCTGTCAAGAGCGGCGGCCGCTTGGCAGTACCGAAATTCCGTCGTGCAACCTCAATTGTACATGCGCACCACTCGTTGACAGAAATTTTGGTGCCCCGTACAATCTGCCTCCACTACGCGCTCGAAAATTCGCGTTGCGCATGCCGGGTGAGGACCGGCCATTCATGCAAGTTATCGGCATTCTGACCAAGCCCAAACTCCCCCTGATGAAGGCGACGCTCGCCAATCTCGTCGCCTGGTTGCGTGCGCGCGGAAAAGATGTCGTGCTGGATGCTAAAACGGCCGCCGCCGCCGTGTTGGCCACAAAGCATGCTGGACGGCTGGCCGAAAAGGCGGACATGGTGTTGGTGCTGGGCGGTGACGGCACGATGCTCCGTGCCGCACGCATGGTCGAAGAACACGGGGTGCCTATTCTCGGCATCAACATGGGCGGCCTGGGTTTCCTTACCGAAACCGGCAGCGGGCATCTCTACGAGACGCTCGAACGCGTTTTCGCTAAAGATTTCCAGATCGAAGAACGGTTGATGCTAAAGGCTAGGCTGAATCGCGGCGGCAAGCGGTTCGCCCAGGCGACCGTGCTCAATGACGTCGTGATAACAAAGGGGACGCTCTCGCGCATGATCGGGATGACAATTGACATCGACGGGCGATTCGTAACGAGGCTGCGCGGCGACGGCTTGATTCTCTCCACGCCGACCGGGTCGACCGCCTATTCGATGTCGGCTGGCGGGCCGATTGTCAGCCCCGCGGTCAAGGCCGTGCTCGTCACGCCGATCAGTCCGCACACGCTCACGCATCGTCCTTTGCTCGTGCCTGGTACGGCCACATTGGCGGTGACGCTGACGACGCATGACAAGGGCGCTATGGTAACCTTCGATGGGCAGATCGGCGTGGCCCTGCGGGAGCGCGATACCGTCACGATCACGCCGTCGTCGCATGCGACGAAGCTGATCCGCTTTCCCGAGCAGACCTACTACGATGTATTGAGGCAGAAGCTAAAGTGGGGGGATGAGTAACCCGGACTATTTCCTGCCGGCTTGAATCTTCGCCAGCATGTCCGTGTTCGTACGGAACTTGAACTCGCCGATCGCGCCATCATCGTGGCTCTTGTGAGTCTTCTCGGCTGACTCCAGCACGCGCAGCCCTTTGATATCCACCGGACGCGCACCGCGCTCGGCCAGCGCCTGCTGAAGTTTTTTGAGGACATCACCCACGGCGCTCTTGCCCAGCGGGGCCTTGCCATTCAGATAGCGAGTGACGACCTCCGCACACCATTCCCCGTCGCGCTTGGCCACACCGACGAGCCCTTCGCTGGCCTTGCGCGCCCAGCCAGCAAGAAACACGCCGTCCACCACCTTGCCGCTGGCCTCATCGTACGCCTGGAACAGCGCATCATCCGGATCGTTGTTCGTCTTGGAGGGATTGGTGACGAACACGCCGCCCTTGAACGGGAGACCGACCGATTCGTCCACTTTGTCGCCGACGGCAAAGACCACCGCATCGCAGGGAAATTCGTAGTACTGTTTGAGTCCGACCGCAACCGTATCCTCACCTTTTGGATCCAGCCTGTTGTCTTCCATCTCCAGTGCGCGGACACGATTGTTGGCATCCACCAGAATGCGCTTCGGCGAGGCGAGGAACTTGAAGCCCATCTGAGTGTTGCTGACCTTCGGCTCGCATTTGGTAAACTCATCCAGCAACCCCTTGAGGACCTCGTCCGGCTGCTGCCCCACCGCCACCATGCGGTCCTTGATACGCTCAAACTCCTGCGTGATGCCGGCAATGTCCATATTGGAGCAAACGGCTCGAATTTCCTTGGGATTGTATTTGCGCTCGACCGGTCCGCGACGCACGATTGCCGTCACCCGCTCCACCTTCTTATAGCCGATGAGCCAGTGCGCGATGTCCACCATCACGTCGCCCGCCCCGATCACGGCGACGTGCCTGCCCATGTCGAAGGGCCGGTCGCCGAATCCCGGCAGACGGTTGAAATGATAGACGACATCTTTTGCGTGAAAGACCCCCTGGGCCGACTCACCCTCGACGCCGATGGCCTTGGTGCCCTGCGCACCGATGGAAAATACCACGGCGCTGGCACCGAGCCCCCGCAACTGCTCCACCGTCAGATCCTTGCCTGTGCCCACTGACACGTTGCCCAGATAGTGGACGTTCGGCTGCTCCAGCATGTCCCAGTACTGTTTCTTAAGCCCGCCGCGGAGCTTCAACTTGCTGGGGAAAATCCCGTATTCGGCAAGGCCGCCGAACTTGATGTCGCGGTTCAGGACGATCACTTCATGGCCGGCCTTAACCATCATATTGGTCAGCGCCAGGCCGGCTGGCCCGGCCCCGACGACGACAATGACATGTCCCGTTGATCCGCTCATGGTCCTCGTTAATTTGCGTGGAAAAAGTTCAAAAAACGTGCGGACGCTAGCACACAGCACCGCGAATTGTCAAAACTTCGAGATAGTACAACACGACGGCAATGAGGAGACGAGGCGAGCCGGAATTACCCGCCGGCGGAGCCCACCGGCCCCCCCGATTTCGTCATTCGCCAGGGGTCCATCAGTTTGTCGAGACGCGTCTCGGAGAGGACTTTATGTTCCTTGGCAACTTGCCGTACGGTCTTGCCGGTCCTGTAGGCCTCCTTGGCCAGCTTTGCCGCAGCGTCGTAGCCGATTTCCGGCGCTAGCGCCGTGCACATGGCCAGACTGCCCTCGATCGTATCCTTGCACTTTTGCTCGTTGGCTTGGATGCCTTCAATACACCTGGCGGCAAAGTTGTCGGCCGCTGCTGCCAGCAATTCGATGGACTGCAACAAGTTGTAGGCCATGACCGGCAGCATGACAAGCAGCTCGAAATTACCGGCCTGCCCGCTGACAGTGACGGTCACGTCATTTCCGATCACCTGCGCGCAGACCATCGTGACAGACTCCGCGATCACCGGATTGACCTTGCCCGGCATAATCGAGGAACCCGGCTGCGTCTCAGGCAGGGTGATTTCACCCAGCCCGCAGCGGGGACCGGAGCCAAGCCAGCGCACGTCGTTGGCAATTTTCATCAGACTGACGGCGAGTGTTCGTAACTCCCCGCTGGCTTCCACGACCGAATCCTGCGTGGATTGCGCTTCAAAGTGATTGACCGCTTCCAGGACCGTGCAGCCGATTTCCTTCGAGACAAGTGCCAGTACTTTTCGGGCGAAGTCCGGATGGGCGTTAAGCCCCGTGCCCACGGCCGTGCCGCCGAGTGCGACTTCCCTCAGGGCCTCCTGTGCCCGCCGTGCGCGTACGATGGCCAGCTCGATCTGACGCGCGTAGCCGCCAAACTCCTGGCCCAATCGGACCGGCGTGGCATCTTGTAAATGAGTCCGTCCTATTTTGACGATCTTGTTAAACTCGCGCGCCTTACGATTGAGCGCCTTGTGGAGGCGGGTCAGCGCGGGAATGAGCTGTCGCTGGATCATCTCCGTAGCCGCAATGTGAATGGCCGTGGGAATGACGTCGTTGCTCGACTGGCCCAGATTCACGTGGTCATTGGGATGCACCAGCTTCGTGCCGCGCGCCCCGCCCACAAGTTCGGTCGCACGATTCGAAATCACCTCGTTGGTATTCATGTTTGTGGAGGTGCCGGAGCCAGTCTGAAAAATGTCGACGGGAAATTCGGCGTCCAGTTGGCCGGCGATGACTTCGGCTGCCGCCCGCCTAATCGCCTCCGCCTGTTTCTTGTTCAGCAGGCCCAGGGACTGGTTGGCTGAAGCTGCCGCGTGTTTGATCAGCCCCATCGCGCGGATGAATGCACGCGGAAACCGCAGCTCGCTGATCGGAAAATTCTCGATGGCGCGGGCAGTCTGGACACCATAATAGGCGTCGGCTGGCACGGCCAATTCGCCCATCGTGTCCTTTTCGACGCGGGTGGCTTCGGCAGGTGGTGAGGTCTTCTCTGCGCTCTTTTTCATGGCTGCCTTGTCCTTCCTGACTCAGGGCGGCATCTTAGCGTCAGCATGGGCGCTCCGACAAGACAAAAAAAGAGGGCCTGCCGCTACAGCAGGCCCTCCGTTGTGGGGACCGTCGGCCGGTGATTTAGCCGACTTTGACCTCGATGGCTTTCGGCTTGGCTTTCTCGGCCTTGGGCAGATGCAGGTTCAGCACCCCGTCCTTGTATTCAGCCTTCACCTTGGCTTCATCCACATGATCGGGAAGTGTGAAGCTCCGAACAAAGCGGCCGTGGGATCGCTCCACTCGATGATACTTCGTACTCTTCTCCCCCGTGTCGTGGCGCCGCTCGCCAGAGAGGCACAGGACGCCGTCTTCGACCGTCACCTTCACGTCCTCAATTTTCACTTCCGGTAGCTCGGCTTTGATCAAATATTCCGCGTCCGTCTCAGCGATATCCACGGTCGGAACCCAGTCGGCCACCGTGCTGGTCTTCGTGCCGTCGGGGGCCCGGAGCACCGGCCGGTTGCACACTTGGCTGAGCCGCTCGGACATGTCTTCTAATTCACGGAAGGGATCCCAACGCATCAAGGTTGTCATAACAAGCCTCCTAGTTAGGGTGTCCGCTCACAGCCAAGAGGTAAGGTCGCCTCATCACTGGTCAAGAGAACGAGACGGCGGTATTTTTTCTGCGCACTGAGACCGGCGACCTTGACTTTGCAGTAACGCGAATTATCTGTTTAATGTATTAACCCAACAGTCAGCTCAAGGGCTGGCGGCGAACGAGATGTCCGTCACAGGCGTGTCTAGGCCATCCTCACATTTTGCTGTCCCCTCCACGCCGCCGCGCGACACACGGCTCAGCGTAAAGACACAGCGTCCGTTTCCCGTCCGAAGATCCCACAGTCCCCCCTCGCTGGTCTGAATGGTAAATGCGAGCAGATCTGAGCCGTCGTAGGTCCGCGGACCGTCGGCATTAGTCAGAATGAGCTGCACGTCGGGCGTGGCGGTCGCCCCTCCCTTGAGAAACGTGAATTGCAGATCCACCGTGCGGACCTCCAGCGGCGCTTCCCCAGCCAGCTCTTCCGACACCTCGATACGTCCTGATGAGAGATGCGCGACGTAGGCCTTGCCGCGCTGCGCGAATCGAATCTCGCCACTTGCAAACTGCACGATTGTGCGGGGGGGATTCTGCGCGTCCGCCACCACCACGCCCAGTAGCAGGCCCCCACAGGCTGCCAACAGCACGCTGAACTTAGCGTTCGTCAATGGGAACGTAGGGCCGGTTGTGTTCGCCGGAGTAGATTTGATCGGGTCGAAACAATTTGTTCTCACGCAACTGCTCAAACCAGTGGGCCAACCAGCCGGCCACGCGCGCCATGGCAAAGACGGGCGTGAAGCAGTCCACCTCGATGCCCATCTTGTCGTAGATGATACCTGAGTAGAAATCCACGTTGGGATAGACCTTCTTGCTGTGCAGCATCTCTGCAGCCACCCGCTCAACCTCCACGGCTGTGTCGTAGAGCGGCGACGAGCCGCATTCCTTGAACAGCCGCTGGCAGAGCGTCTGCAGGATGACTGCGCGTGGGTCTTTCACTTTGTAAACCCGATGTCCCAGCCCCATGAGTTTTTCCTTAGCGGCAATTTTGCGTTCGACATGCGCCTTCGCTTTCTCAGGCGCACCGATTTCGCGCAGCATGCTGACCACTTCTTCGTTGGCGCCCCCATGCAGCGGACCTTTCAACGATCCGATGGCCGAGGCGACGACGGTATAGGGATCGGCCAGCGTGGAGGCGGTGATGAGCCCCGTGAACGTGGATGCATTCATCGTATGCTCGGCGTGCAAGATCAGACAGGTATCCAGCGTGGAGGCGACGACCGTCTCAGGGACGCGATCGGTAAGCATGTAGAGAAAGTTCTGGCAGAAATCGAGGTCGTCGCGGGGCTCAATGGGATCGTCGCCGCGTCGGATGCGGGCAGACGCGGCAATAATTGTTGGCACCTTGGCGATCAGCCGGATGGCCGACCAGTAGTTGTTCTCGATGTCTTTGACATTCCGCCCAGGGTAGAACATGCCCAGCGCGGCGACGGCGGCTTGGAGCGCATCCATCGGATGCCCCTGCGCCGGCAGGCATTTCAGCAGATCGATGATCTTGAACTTGATTCGGCGATGATGGGTGATGTCGCTGACGAATTGGGCCAGTTCGTGCTGTCTGGGCAGGCCGCCGAAGAGCAGCAACGAGGCGGTCTCGAGAAAGGAGGATCGTGCGCAGAGGTCCTCGACGCGGATGCCGCGGTATTCGAGAATACCGCGGTCCCCATCGACGTCGCTAATCGAGGATTTGGCAGCGGGTACTCCGGCTAAGCCCGGCATGAAATCGTGCGGCATGCGTCCCCGCGTAGATTCACTACTCGTGTACGAGATACTATGGGGTGGCGCGCGACGGAGTCAAGCCACGTCCGCGCGGCAGATCGACGGAGGTATGCTAAGATGGCGTCAGTCATGCAACTTACGTGGCATCGGGCAGTGGCTGTCTGCTACCTACTCTGCGGCAGTGTGCTGGTGGCGGCGGAACCGGTCTGGGCGCAAAGCGATCCGTCCACGATCTTTGCCGTCGTAACCAAGGTACCGCGCGATCGCAGCCGTGTGCCCGCGCGCGTGCTGGTCGGCACTCAGGCTTTGGACAGCGTCCTCATCGTTCCGGATCACATCGTCACCAACCCGATCTGGCGCGCACTGGAACTCTGCCACTCGCTGAAAGCAGATGCCTGGAAAACGCCGGACGGCTATCGCCTGGCGTCGGTCAGAGTGCTGGACCCCAGCATGCTGCCAATGGAACTCCAAGGTGTGGCGGGCGACTGTTTGATTCGCAAGGCCTTGGATGTGGCGCCGTTGGTAGACTAACTCGTACGTGTGCGCCTGGACAGATGAACGCGGAACGGGAGCTGGGAACGCACTCTGGAAGGACCCGCTTGGCTAGGGCATCGATCCGCATCTAGTGTTCATGAGTCAGGACGTGCACACCGGGCAAGTGGCCGGCTCCTGCTCGGCGTCGGCTTCGGCGGCGGTGAGCGGAAAGAGTTGCTCACACTGTTTGCACTGGCGGATTTCGAAGAACCCCACGCCCTTCTCATCAATTTCGGTCGGCAACAACAATTCCAGCGGGTCATAGCCCAGGACCACCCCGTCTGGAAATTTGACCAGCGCCAGCCGTTCGTTGAAGACTTCAAAAGTCGCCTCCTGTCCCTTTCGGTCAGGCAGATGCCCGACCACAAAGAGCGGTTGGCCCTTCCGCTTGGTTCGCAGATCCTTGAGCGTCCGCTGGGTGGCGTTTGCCACCAAAAAATTCCCGCTTGAACTAGTCCCGGCTGTCGGCATAGGCTCCTGACGCAGGCGAACGAACCACGCGACTGTTGGGACCAGCGAACCCGCGGAAGCATTCCGGCCTTCGGGCGATTCACGCAAGTCGCAGGCGGCGCGCGCGTGTCGTGCGTGTATCTATCACGCGAGAAAAAGGTCGTCAAGGCGGCCAGCAGGAGGATCCCATCGAATGGCCAAAATCATTATCTATGCCAAACCGACCTGCTCGACTTGCCGTGAGGTAATTCAACTCGTGCAGGAGAGCGGGCAGGCCTTTACGGTTATAAACTATTATGAACAGCCCTTTACGAAGGCACAGCTAAACAAATTGTTGAAGAAAGCTACCCTGGCAGCGAAAGATATTCTTAGGGTCAAAGACGACATCTATCGGGAACTGGGGTTAGCCAGGAAGCAGGTGTCCGAAGATGCGTTGATTGACCTGATGCTCACGCATCCGGATCTAATTCAGCGGCCGGTGGTTGAAAAAGGCGAGCAGGCGATGTTGGCGAGGCCGGCGGAGACGGTGAAGAAGCTGCTCTAAGAATTAGGAACGACTTTTAGCTGTCCGGTTTTGCGATCTACACTGACCCGCACCTGTCCATCCAACACCTGCAGCAGTAATTCCCCCACCAGGGTGCGGCGCCAGCCGGAGAGAATCGGCAGGTCCAGCTTGTCCCCCTCGCGCGTAGCTTCGACGAGCGCCTGCAGATCGGCTGAGGTGGCCAGCAATGTAGGGGCGATACGCTCATCGGTGGCACGGGCCTTGAGCACCGCCTGCAGTAAATCGACAAGGCCAGCGGACTCGGGTTCGGACCGTTTGGCAGGTGACACCTCCGGCCAGTCGGAGGCGGGAAGAGCGAGCCCGCGTTGAATAGCGGCGAGAATAGCGTCTCCCCGCTTGTCCACCTCGTTCCCATGCAGCCCGCGAACGCTTTTCATCGCCTCCACCGTATGCGGTGGCCGCCGCGCCAATTCGACCAGTACTTCGTCACGGATCACGCGCCCGCGCGGAATGTTTCGCCGCTGGGCCTCCTCGTCTCGCCAGGCCGCCAATTCGCGCAGGACGGCGGCCGACTGCGGCTTGAGATTGTCCCACCCGCGGATACGCTGATAGCGCTCGCGGGGGTCGTGCGCGTGCGCCCCCACGTTTGCACGCAACCGGGCGAATTCTTCCTGCACCCATTCCAGTCGTCCGTGCGAGGCAAGTTTTTTCTTTAAATGATCGTGGAGCGGAAACAGGTACTCAACATCTTCCGCCGCATACCGGAGTTGCTCCGGCAGCAACGGGCGCTGGCTCCAGTTGGTAAACGTCTGCGCCTTTTCCAATTTGTGCCCTAAGACGCGTTGCACAAGTTGGCTGTAGGCGATCTGCACACCGTAGCCCACCATCGAGGCGGCCACCTGCGTATCGAAGAATGGTAGCGGCACTTGCCCAGTGTGAGCGGCGAGCAGATCGAGATCCTGGCGGCCTGCGTGAAATATTTTCTCGATAGCCGGATTGGCTAGGACTTCGGCGAATCCGTCCAGCGTACCGAGCGCCGGCACGTCCACGATCGCACACACCCCGGCAGCGGCGATCTGAATAATTTCAAGCCGGGGGGTAAACCGGTCTTCGCCGATGAACTCTGTGTCCAGCGCAAGACGGTCGGCCTGCCGGAGCTGCCGGCACAAGTCCTCGAATTGTCGGCGCTCAGCAATATAAAGATGTGCGGGGACGTGTTTCGTCACTAGATTATTCGGCTGGCGTATAGGTGCCGGGCTTACCGGTCACTGGGTCTACGTTGCTTAGGCTGAGATATTCCTTGAGCATCTGATAAGACTCGAGGATGCGTCGCAATTCAGGCTCGGAGCTGCGGTCCCCCTTGCGAACGTCGGGATGGAAGGTTTTCACTTTTGCGCGAAACGCTTTCGTTACGGTTGACAGGGAACTGCCAAACTCCACCCCCAACACGTCGTAGGCTTCGCCAACGGTATTGACCTCTCCCCGCGAGTCGTTCCGCGGATCGCGCGTCCCGCCGGCCGCCTTGAGAAAATCGGCCAGGTTGATCTTGCGCCGTCTTCGTCGCGGACGCTGTCGGACCTCGCTGTCGAGCTCGTCGTAGCGGTCCTCGACGAATTCCAAGCGGGCCTCCAGGCGCTGGGCAGTCGTCAGATCACCGATAAGCGATAGCTCTGCTTCGATAGTCTGTAACGAATGCTCGATCTCGGCAAACCCCTGTTCGACCCGAAAAAAACTGTCGACGCGTTCTTCCATCATCGTGTCCACGGCGAATTCCAGACTGTCTTCAAACTTGACCTTCAGATCGGCGATGCGCCGAAGCATGCCGACGCGGTATTTCCCTAATTTTCTAAAGTCAAATGGCATGGCGCAGGTCGCTCGCAGGCTCGAAACGGTTGGCATCTTAACATAGCCGGCAAATCGGATGAAAACGAATGCACGGGCATGGTATACTCCGCGCCGTTTTGGTTTGGCCCCATTTTCATATACGGAGGGTGAGATTTATGTGGCGTGTTGTCGTGATGCTCTATGCGGTGCTGCTGCTCGCCCCGGGTGCCGGTTGGGCGGAGAATCCGTCTGGGTACGGCCAGGCAGGCGGCGAATTCGACATCAAGATTCCGCGCGTGCCGGCCGATCAACTGTCGGAGGCCAAGGCGCTGAAGCCGCCATTTGCGGCAACAGCTGAGATTCTGAAGGAAGGCAAGGAAATCTTTCTCGGCCGTGGTACCTGCTTCCAATGCCATGGGCCCGAGGGCAAAGGGGATGGCGGCGCGGCCAAAGTGCTGCCGATTCAGCCACGTAATTTCACGAATCCGAAATTCAACAAGGTCCGCACGCCGGGCGAGATGATGTGGGTCCTGAAGAACGGTAGCATGGGCCAGTCCGGCAAGGTGCCGGGCACGGGCATGCTCCCGATTGTTGGCCAGTTCTTGAGCGAAGAGGACGGCTGGAAGGTGCTGCTCTACGAGCGGAGCCTCGGCGAGTCGCAGTAACGAACCGTCCGTTATTAGAGACCCTTGGCACTTGCGTTGCGCGCGACTTATTGTTTCCGCGCAACGCCTGTGTCCCTCGCGGCTTGGGCCACGGCCTGGGCCACCTGCGGCACGACCTGCCGATCAAACACACTCGGGATAATATAGTCCGCGCTGAGCGCGTCCGCCGGAATAATCCTGGCGATCGCGTGGGCGGCCGCCATCTTCATCGCATCGTTGATCTCCGTTGCGCGCACATCCAGGGCGCCGCGGAACATGCCCGGAAAGGCCAGCGCATTATTGATCTGGTTGGGGTAATCCGACCGGCCAGTGGCAAAGACCCGGCAGCGCCCCACCGCTAACTCCGGCGTGATCTCTGGGTCCGGATTGGCCATTGCGAACACGATGCGGTCCGATGCCATCAGCGCCAAATCCTCCGGCGTGAGCAGATTTGCGCTCGACAATCCAACAAACACATCGGCGCCGTGTAGGGCATCCTGCCGGGAGCCCTTGGGGTTCTCGCGATCGATCAGCGCCGTCAGGTTTTCGCGGTGGGCGAACAATTGTTGGGGCGGCGCCGCTAGGATGATCCCCTGCCGCCCGCAGCCGATGATGTGCCGCACGCCGGCCTTCAGCAGCATCTGGCAGCACGTAACACCCGCCGCGCCCAGTCCGTTCACCACGACGCGAATGTCCTCCAGTTTCTTCTGTGTCACCCGCACGGCGTTGAGCAGCCCGGCCAGAATCACGACCGCGGTGCCGTGCTGGTCGTCATGCATGACCGGAATATCCAGCGAGAGTCTCAAGCGCCGTTCAATCTCGAAGCAGCGTGGCGCACTGATGTCCTCGAGATTGATGCCCCCAAATCCCGGCGCGATATGTTCCACGGCCCGCACGATCTCATCCACATTCTGCGTCTTCAGGCAGATCGGCCAGGCATCGATGCCGGCCAGCTCCTTGAACAGCATAACCTTGCCTTCCATGACCGGCAGCGCCGCCTCCGGCCCCAGATTGCCCAGCCCCAGCACGGCGGAGCCGTCCGTCACCACAGCCACGGCATTGCGCTTGATCGTGTACGTGTAAACTTGGGCAGGATCCTGCGCAATTGCGGCAGCGACACGCCCCACGCCCGGCGTGTAGACAAACGACAGCACGCTGTGCGAAGTGACCGGCACCTTGTTTTGAATGCCGATTTTCCCGCCCTCGTGAACCTCGAAAACGCTCTCTGGCGCCGGCAGGAGCCGAACGTTCGGCAGGGACTGCAACCGCTTTGTGGCACGACTGCGCTGCGTTTCGTTCTGCACTTCAAAGGTGATGTCACGAACAATTTGGGCTCCATCGGCCGTGACCATGTCCACTGCGCCAAGATTGGCACCTTCAGCGGCCAGTGCCGCCGCTACCTGGGCAAAGACGCCCGGTCGGTCGTCGAGAGCTACCCGAACGGTTACTTTGAATGTCGGCACGCGCATAGTACTTACTGACTTCTCTGGCTGTCGGATAGTCTGTGCATCTCCAATGGTTCGGCGACAATCATCGATGTCCCCTGCCCTGTCACGGAGACCGTGTCCCCACGCCACCGCCAGCCCTCTGACTATGGGCGGACCGTGGTCTTGGCTTGGGGCCCCTAGCCCAACGCACTGCGGGGGGGGCACACCCGATTATACGCCCGCCGCCCGCATTCAATCACCCCCGGTGTCTCCCGCCCCGGGTCGAAGAGTCGATAAAAAGGAGGCACTTGGGGTTGCCTTTTTAATTGACTTATTTCAACTGTTCAATATAGATTGAAAGGGTCAAAAGGGAATTGTCCCTTTGCCAGGCGATCACTTTAAAGGAGGGGTCCAAATGAAGAAGCTGTTGAGCGCAATGATGTTTGCGATGTTCCTGGTCTCCATCACGGGCGTGGCCTTCGCCGGTGACGACAAGGCTGCTCCGGCTGATAAGGGCAAGAAGGAAGAGAAGAAGAAGGACGAAAAGAAGAAGTAAGCCGTTTCAGCCAGTCGGCTGACGATCGGTGTTCGACCGGCCCGCTGCTCTCACGAGCGCGGGCCGTTTCTTTTTCACGAACAGGGACGCCGATTGTCCGCAGCCCTCCTACTGCCGACTCTCGTGGTCGGCGTGCTGTGACGCCTCGTGCCTGACGCAGACGCACCGCCTGCCCCCCGCTTGTCCCACAATGCCGAGTGCGACCAAGCACGAAAAATGACGGGGCACGACCACACGAAGGAGACAAAGGACAACCTCCCTCCGTAACCGAACGTCTGCGGGGTAGCCAGGCGCCGCAAGCGTTTGCCGTGGGTTGACCGTTCTTTCAATGCGATGGTAGCCTGCCCGCTATGTCCGATCGCACAAGCCAACGTCCGCCCAACCGTCTGATTCAGGAAACCAGCCCCTACCTGCTCCAGCACGCCTATAACCCCGTAGACTGGCATCCGTGGGGACCTGAAGCGCTAACAAAAGCGCGGGCGACGAATACGCCCATTCTGTTGTCCATCGGGTATTCAGCCTGCCACTGGTGTCACGTCATGGAGCGCGAGTCGTTCGAGAGCAACGACATCGCCACGATCATGAACACGCATTTTATCTGCGTGAAGGTGGACCGTGAAGAACGGCCCGACCTCGATGAAATTTACATGCAGGCCACACTGGCCCTAAACCATGGCCAGGGCGGCTGGCCGATGACGGTGTTTCTCACGCCGGAGCAGGAACCGATCTTTGCCGGCACCTATTTCCCCCCTGCCGACCGGTGGGGGCGCCCCGGATTTGCCTCGCTCCTGACGAAAATCGCCGACGCCTGGAAACGGGACCCGACCGGATTGCGCCGCCAAGCCGGCGACGTGACCCGCCAGCTTCACCAGTCGTTGCGCGTGGCCTCGTCGGCCGCTGTTGGCGAAGCGGAACTGGACACGGCCGTCAACGAGTTCGCCGAGGATTTCGACGCGCGGTACGGCGGCTTTGGCCAGGCGCCGAAGTTTCCGCCTGCCACCGGCCTGTCGTTTCTATTGCGGCATCACCACCGGACCGGCGATCCGCACACACTGACGATGGTCACGACGACGCTCGATGCCATGGCGGCCGGCGGTATGTACGACCATGTTGGCGGCGGATTTGCCCGCTATTCGACCGACGACCGCTGGCTGGTCCCGCATTTTGAAAAAATGCTCTACGACAATGCGCTACTGGCCCGCACCTATCTCGAAGCCTGTCAGGCGACCGGCCTTAATCGCTACCGCCGCGTCGCCACCGAGATGCTCGATTACATCCTGAAGGAAATGACCTCGCCGGAAGGCGGGTTTTATTCCGCCACCGACGCGGATTCAGAAGGCGTTGAAGGGAAATTCTTCGTTTGGACGCCGGAGCAGATCCGCGCGGCAGTGCCGAACGAAGAGGATGCCGCACGGTTTTGCGCCTATTACGACATCACGCCCGGCGGCAATTGGGAGCACGCCAGCATTCCCAACACGCCAGAATCGCTGGACGCCGTGGCGACGCGGCTCCATATCACGCCGAATGAGCTGCAGATGACACTCGAGCGGGTCAAACCGCTTGTCTACGCTGCTCGTGCCAAGCGTGTCCCCCCTGGATTGGACGATAAAATTCTCACCGCTTGGAATGGCATGATGATCAGCGCCCTGGCGGAAGGCGCGCGCGTGCTGGGCGACAGCCGCTATCTGGAGACGGCAGAAGAGGCGGCGGAGTTTCTGCTCCGCACCATGCAGCGCCCTGACGGGGGGCTCTATCGAACGTATCGAGCAGGGAAAGCCCATCTGGATGGCTGTCTTGAAGACTATGCCTGGCTGGCCGAGGGTTTGATCGACCTCTACGAAGCGGGCGCCCACGAAGGTTATCTCAAGGAAGCCGTCCGGCTGGCCGAGCGCATCCTGGTCGATTTTGTGGACGCGCAGCAGGGAGGATTCTTCACCACGTCAAAGGATCATGAATCGCTCATCCTACGCAGCCGCGAAGGTCCGGACGGCGCCACGCCGAGCGGCAACGCCGTGGCGGCGTCGGTGCTGGCGCGTCTGTCCTTTCATTTCTCCCGCGAGGATTTTCGTGACGAAGCTGCCCGTGCGGTCCGTGCCTATGGCCGCCAGATGACGCGCTATCCCCGCGCCTTTGCCAAGAGTCTCTCCGTGATCGATCTCTTGTTGCGTGGACCGGTCGAACTGGCGTTCATCGGCAGTCCGGCCGAGTCGCGGTACGAAGCCCTCCGCGCAGAAGCAAACCGCTGGTACCTCCCCCTCCGGATCATCGCCCACCACGATCCGCAGGGACCCGAGCCAGAGCATCCACTGACGGCCGGCAAATCGCTGGTCAACAGCACCCCGGCGCTCTATGTGTGCCGAAACTTTTCCTGCCAAGCACCACTCACCGATCCTGCAACAGTTGGTGCAGCCCTGCGGGCACAGCACACCCGGCAACAGGAGTCCCCCTCCACATCGCTGTCCGACTCGCGGCTGGTTGGCGCAGCGACGCCGGACGGCACGGCCGGCTACGCGGCGCGCATGATCGCCCGGCAGGACTCCGATCTGGCACGCGGCTTCACGCCCTTCGGTTCGACCGGACTCACTGTATGCCGGCTGGGCTTTGGCGGGTACAGAACCGAGACGGACGACGCCGACCACCGCCAGGCTCTGCTCGACGCGCTCCGGCAGGGCTGCAACCTGATCGATACCTCCACCAATTATCTGGATGGCGACAGCGAGCGTCTCATCGGTTCGGTGCTGGCCGAATTGACCCGCGCCGGCGAACTAAAGCGTAACGAAGTTATTATCGTCTCCAAGATCGGCTATGTGCAGGGACAGAATCTCAAGACGGCCGAGGCACGCGAACAAGCCGGTACGCCGTACCCTGAGATGGTCAAGTACGGAGACGGCATCTGGCATTGTCTCCATCCAGAGTTTCTGGCCGATCAGCTGGATCTGTCACTGGACCGGCTGGGCCTCCAGACACTGGACGGCCTGCTGCTTCACAATGCCGAGTATTTCCTCTCTGATGCCGCGCATCGCGGTCGCAAAGATCTCCCGGCCCTGCGACAGGAATTTTATCGGCGTCTGCACGCCGCCTTTGCCTGGCTTGAAACACAGGTGGCCGCGGGACGCATTCGGTGGTATGGCGTCTCCTCCAACACCGCCACAGCAGATTCGAACGATCCGGAGGCGACGTCGCTCTCATCAATGATCGAAGCCGCGCGGATGGCTGCGACGAATGCGCCACATCATTTCCGCGTCGTGCAATGCCCCATGAATCTCTTCGAATCGGGCGCCCTGCTGACGCCCAACACCGGCGCACATTCAAAACAAACACTGCTGGACCTAGCCCGCGAGGAGCAGCTCGCAGTGCTCCTGAACCGTCCGCTCAACGCCATGGCGTCGAACGAGGCCGGCATGATCCGGCTGGCCGACATGCCGGTCGAAGCAGCCGGCGTGGCGTTTGAGGCGCAATGCACGGCGGTGGCGGCGATCGAGGCAGACTACCGGCGCGACTTCGCGCCGCACGTCCCATGGTCCGGCCAGGGACTGTCGCCGCACGATTATTTCCGCTGGGCGGACGAGCTCACCCGCATCCGTCCGCACGTGCAGGGTCTCGAGCATTGGGACCAGATCGAGAACCAGATGATCGCGCCACAGCTCCATCAAATCCTGCGCGCGCTCACGAACCTGTTCAAGCAGACACGAGCGGAACCCTGGCAGCAATGGCAGGCACGCTACCTGCCCCAATTGCTCCTGTTGCTGAAAACGCTGCGCCACGACGCGGGCATGAAGAGCCGCGAAACGACCGCATCGATTGCTAAAAAACTGGCCCCTTTTCTGCCCCCGACCAGGCTGGGCGAATCTCTCTCCCGCAAGGCCCTCTGGGTGCTGGTCTCCACGCCCGGCGTCACCTGTGTGCTCAACGGGATGCGCACACCGGCCTATGTAAAGGACTCGCTGGCCGTCCTTCGGTGGGAACCGCTTTCGGATGCGCGCCGCGTCTATGAGGCGCTGCGTTCCGCCTCCCCGGGAAGCTAGGACCGGGCGAGTTTGTACCCGATGCCACGGACCGTGACGAGATGTGAGGGGTTGGCGGGGTCCGGCTCGATCGTATGGCGCAGCGAGTGGATGTGCACGTCGAGCGTATGCTGCTCGAGCGCATAGCCCTCCCCCCAGATCCCGTTCCGCAGCTCATCGCGCGAAAAGACCCGGGTCGGATATTGCATGAAGTGCAGCAGAATCTGAAATTCCTTGGGGGGGCAGGGCCACCGGTTTCCCGTCGACAGTGACCTCATGTCTGCCCGTCAACCGCGTGTGATATTCCTGTCAATCCGGCCTGTCGCGCAGCCCCCCGCCCGAATATTAACGTGCCCGTAACATGCCGGTCATTCCCGCGTCACAGCCCCCCCGTACAACTGGTAGCGTAAGGATCATAAAAAACCAACGAAGGAGGCGGTGTGATGACTCGGCAACTAACGATGACTCTGACGAGGTTGCTGGCAGTAGCGGCGCTGGGCCTGATCGCCGGCATGCCGGCGATTGCCGGAGAACCGCAGGCGGCGGCCCATCCGGCGGCCAATCAGCCGCCTCCGGCCGTGGAACCGCCGCGGCTGAGTCCCCAGGGACCGACGAGCACCTCCATCGAGGATTTGCTGCTCGAAAAGGGCGTCATTACCATGGACGACTGGATCCGAATCAAGGCCGAGGAGGAGCAGCGGCAGAGCGAGCGGGCCGTTGTGGCGGAGTTCACGGGCAGCCCGCGTTGGTACGAGCGGTTGACGATGTTCGGCTACGGCATGTTCCGCTACAACAATCTGGGCGCGTCGAACGGGCTGCTGCGGACCTATCACGACGCCTCCGTGGGCGACAAGAATTCGGGCGCCCAGCCCGGCTTCTTCTTCCGCCGGGTCCGCTGGGTGGTGACCGGGCAGATCTCCGACCATGTCTCGGTCTTTTTCCAGCCGGACCTGGCCAGTAATCTCAGCGGTAACACGCACACGCTGACCATGCGCGATGCCTACGGCGACTGGAATTTTGACCGGAACAAGGAATACCGGCTGCGGGTCGGCCTCCAGCGTGTCCCCTGCTCCTTCGACAACTGGCAGGCCAGCCGCGTCCGCATGGCGATTGACCGGGCCGACGCGACTAACTCCTGCGCGCCCAGCGAGCGCGACATGGGCGTCAGCTTCATGTGGACGCCCAAGAGCGCGCAGGCCCGCTACAAGCAGATGCTCGACTATATGTACGGCCCCGGCGACTACGGCGTGGTCAATCTGACCGTCCATAACGGACAGGGCCTGAATAATGTCGAAAAGAACGCCGACAAGCACGTCGGCCTGCGCCTGAGCTGGCCCTTCGAGTTGCCCGGCGGGCGGCTGATGGAAGTCGGCATGAACGCCATGAAGGGCCAGTATGTCGTCAGCCACGGCACCGCGGCGGCGGGCACGACGCTCTACTCCTTGAACCAGAGCGGGACGACCGCCGACCGCAGCTACCGCGACGAGCGGGCGAATTTCTACGTGTACTATCCGCCCCAACCCTGGGGATTCATCGCAGAATATACCGCCGGGCGCGGGCCGCAGCGCGACGCCAACGGCGTCGTCCGCACGGAAGCCCTCTACGGCGGCTACGTGCAGGGACACTATCAGTGGAAATATTCTGACGTGGGACTGGCCAACCTCTATGCCCGTTGGCAGGAATATTACGGCGGACTCAAGTTCCAGACCGGCGCCCCCAACGACGAAATGAAGGAACTGGAGCTCGGCATCGCCTGGCAGCCGGACCCACAATGGGAATTCACGACCGCCTACACCTTCACGCAGCGGAAAAACGTGTTCACGACCACCGCGGGCACGGCCTCGACGCCGGGCCAGCAGTTCGACAATTACGGCAATCTGTTGCGGTTTCAGGTGATCTGGTTCTGGAACTGACCGCCATCAGGGCTGCGGCGCCGCGGGACGCGCCCGCTCCGCCAGGCGGGCCGGATCGATCACGAGGAGCTTCGAGTCGTCTAGATACCCTCCGTAGCCGTCCTTTCCGCGCATGTCGCGGTTGGGAATCCAGGCTCCGGCCGGGCTGAATCCGACAACAAATTTCAGCGGCACGATGGGCAGGAGCGGCCGGTCGCGCGTGTCGATGGCGTACGTGTTTTCGTACTGGACGGCATGCGGCGACGTTTTGGCATTGGCCAGAATCAGATACCAGCGTCCCTGCCGGACAAACAGCCCCCCCGACGTCACCACACGGCCTAGCACGGGATCGGTGCTGATCAGATAGAAGGTGGCCAGATCCCTGGGCGAGGCTTTTCGAAGCGCCTGCGGAAGATGGCGGGTGAGCAGAGCGATTTCACGGGCCGTGAACGCCGGCGCGCTGCCGGTCTGTTGAAACAGCCCGCCTAATCCGAGCGCATCCCGTTTTTGGATGCGGACCCCCTGCAAGACAGCCGCGAGCTGCTCCGGACTCACTACCGCCGGATGGCTGTGTCCAGCTCCCGCTTCCGGATCGGACATCAGCCAGACGGAGTCGTTGGCGTCGTCGTGAATTAGAATCGGGGCCGGCGCGAGACTGCATCCGGCGAGCAGCAGGCTCCAAGCCATGAAGCGACGAAGCGCGGTCATACCGCACATCATGCCAGATTCCTTCCACAAAAAGACAACGCGCGGAAGTCTGAGACCTCCCGCGCGTTCGGCTGAGCCTGACGCCTGTCAGGACGCTTCGCGGGTGGTCAGCGAAGCGGCCTGCGGGCCGCCGGTCAGCACGTGAATGTTTTTTTGCACCTGAGAGGCCGGCAACGGATAGGCGCCGGCCCTTGCGACGAGGGCCTGCCCCTCCCGGCTGTTAATGAATATCAAAAACTCCCGGATCGCCGGTTCCAGCCCGGTTCGAGGATCCCGTTTCGCGTACAAATAGAGCTGCCGGTTCAACGGATAGGTTCCGTCGGCTGAGGACTCCGCGGACGGCATGACAAACGGCGCACCGGCCCGTCCGGCGATGGGCAGCGTCCGCACGTAGGTGGACTGAAAACCAATGCCCGCATAGCCGATGGCCAGGGGATCGCGGCTGATCGTCAGAATCTCGGTAGCGTAGCCAATCTCCTCCTTGATCGTCCCCTTGAACTCCCCATCGCGCAGGACAGTCTGTTTGAAGAAGGTGCGCGTGCCGGACCGGAGATCCTGCCCGACCAGATGGAGGGGCTGTTCCTCCCACTCGTTCTTCAGACCGGCTTGTCCCCAGGTTACGATGTCGCGTCCGGCGCCCCGCTTGCGGTCTCGTCCGAACATCGCGTCCAGCTGCTCCAGCGTCACCCCCTCGATCGGATTGCTTCGGTGGACATAGAGCGCGATGGCATCCATAGCGATGGGGATTTCCGTCACCTCGAAGCCATACCGGGACCGGAAATCCTTGCGCTCGCCCTCCGACAGCGGACGCGAGGAGGCCAGCAGTGCCACGTCGTTCGAGCTCAGATGCCCCCGCACATTGCCATCGCCACGCCGAGAGCCTGCAAGCCCCTGGAGGAAGGCTCCCAAGGCGGCATCGGAACCGCCGCCCTGGACCGCAACTTTCACATTCGGCTGCCACTGACGAAATGCCGAGGCGAGCTTTGCGACGATCGGCTGCATGGTGTCGGACCCGGCAATGGCCACGGCCCCGGTGACGCTCCCCTTCGCAGCATAGGCCGGGATCGCCTCGTCGACAACCGGCCGCGGGGCGGGCGGATCGGCAGCCCTGCCAGTCGCCACCAGACCCGTCAGGGCCAGCAAGCCCACAGTGAAAATGCGCACGATGTGTGTCATGAGCACGCGCCTCCTTTCGAGCAGATCACTAAACTGCCCTAGACGATAGGCGCGGGAGGTTGCGGAAGAATGATCGTGTTGTTACGGATCTGTTAATTCTGGCGTGGGCTAGTCGCGTTTTTCGCGGAGGCGCCAGCCCAGCTTGGCCATGCACTGATCGCGGCTCTTTTCCACGATCAGTTTCATACCACCCTGGTATCGCGGATCGTTGTAGGCTTTCTGCTCGCAGGCATTGAAATCCGTGGCAT
Organism: Nitrospira sp.; assembly: GCA_016873435.1. Classification (NCBI taxonomy): domain Bacteria; kingdom Pseudomonadati; phylum Nitrospirota; class Nitrospiria; order Nitrospirales; family Nitrospiraceae; genus Nitrospira; species Nitrospira sp. The sequence goes on along the minus strand of VGXF01000008.1, from coordinate 177 downwards.
ACTCGGCCCGCGGATTGTTCAGGTTCACCCATTCGGTCGTGGCACAGCCCGTCAAGCCCAGCAGTCCCAGTCCAAGCAGCAGCCCCAGACGCATACGGCCTCCTTTTATGCAGGCAGATGAGGGGGGAGCATAGACCGAGCCCCGATGAACCGTCAAGATGCACGCCCCCTAAAGGC
>VGXF01000007.1 GCA_016873435.1 Nitrospira sp. | reverse complement strand
AAAAACGCCGGCGGGCCGGTCAGGGGCGCGTAGCTCAGCTCCACGTCCACATCGAAGGTCTTTGTATCTTTCGGTGTTGGGAAGGTGAACGTCTCGACGCGCGTCTCCTCCGGCTTGAGCACCGTGTTACCGAGCACCTGCGCGGCCTCGAAATCGAACACCGTCTTCTGGCCTTTCGCATCCGCATAGGTTCGGCCATAGACGCGTTGTTCCGCGTAGACCGTTTTCAGGTTTTTGCCCTGGATCGAAAGATCCAGAACCACGCGGGCCCAGCCCGGATGCGTCGTTGGAAGATTGTGGGGCACCAGGCTCTGGACCGTCACCTTGACGGTGGTCTGATCGCCCTTGATCGTCGTGAGCACGTCCAGCTTTGCCGCTTCCTGCCGCAGCTTGCCGATCCGTCCCGGGAATGAATGGTTGGCAACCTTGCGCTTGCGCTCGCCGTTGGCCGACTCGCCCACCTGTTCGGGCATGTGACAGGTCTGGCATTCCTTGCCAGACTTGACCGCCTGGCTCGTTTCCCAGCCCCCCAGCAGATCGTTGGCCTTCCCGAGACTGGCGGCCGTCGGCACGGCAAGATGGCAGTTGAGACAGAGATCGGACTTCCGGAACAGCGGCAACTCCATAGATTGATGCGCGAGGTTTGGAACATAATCTTTATAAGGACCGAACATCGTCTTGCCGCCTGTTTCGTATTTGGGGCTCGGCTGCACATTGCTGCGGTCCACTTGCTTGATGAGATGGCACTGCGTACACCCCACGCCGTCAATAGCCGGATCACCAGATTGCACCTGCGCGATAAAGGCATCGCCCTGCTCTGGATATTCGTTGACGTGCGGCGCGTGGCAGCGCAGGCAAAGCAGCTTGTCTTTCGTGCCGGCGGACGAGACGTATTGATCCAACATCGCACGAAACGCTGGCGAATGGATCGAACGGGACAGTGGCGAGGCTTCCCACTCTTCGAAGCTGCGCTCATGGCAGCGCTTGCACTTGGCCGCAGCTGGAAAAACTTTTTCGAGTGGGCTTTTGGTCTGTGCGAACCCCTGAGGTTCATCCCTGAACCACAGCGCCACGGCACAAACGGCCAGGCCGGTCGCCAGCGTCCATCGCACCGCTTTCCACGACAAAATCACGTGCACCGCGCTCCTCTCACGAAACACTGAGAGCCGTTCTTCCGGAAGCGACCGGTCCGTTACAAGGCTTTTGTACGGAAGGTCAGCACTCGCGGCTGAGCATATTCCTGGAGCAGTTTCACAGCCTCGGTCCGCGTCTTCTCATCCGGCAGCGTGGCCAGATACTTGTCCTTGAGCGCAGGCGAGGGCTCGGGAATCAGCGCATAGGTCAGCGCCGCTTCGATAACAGCCGGAGTGCCCCCCTTGGTCGCCAATTCGAATGGCACCCGCCGTGTCGTCCCACCCTTGATGAAGGGGTCAGGGAACGGTCCCCGGGCGATCTGTTCAAACGGCAGGCCGAAGTGCTTCACCTCCGATGCCACCACATGCCCCTTGGCATCCTTGGCCGTGATTGTGACAAAGAACTGCTTCAGCACCGGATCACCGTCAGGGTAACTGTGCGGCAAACTGCCGACGCGGACCAGTACGGTCCCCTTCAATGACGCACCGAACTTTTCGGACTCAATGTCCACGCGCGGCATCCACTCGGCCTGAAGATTCCGGTTCTTGAGCATGGTGCCGGGAATCACCACGCCGCGGAACCAGTGTCGCCCGATTGCGCGCGTCATCGCCCCACGTTTGGAGGTCGAGCTACCGGTCGAGGGCTCCATGTGGCAGTCCTGACAGACGGTCCCCTGGAGAATTTCCCCCGGCAGGTCGTGCTGGGTGACATCCTTCACCTTGTCGAAGTGACAGGACGCGCAGTAGTTGGCACCCCGGTAGAGATCCGACTGCACGGCCTGATGGACGAGATTTTCTTCGGGATTGGCATAGGGCCCGTAGAACGTCCGACCCGGATGCAATTTGAAGGTTGGCGGCGGCGCGGCCGGATCCTTGGCCGTCTCGCTGATCAAATGACAGGAGGCGCAACCGATACCCTCGATCTGGATTTTGCCCGACAGGGCCTGAGTCGCAATCTTGTCCACATGCTGCGGGAAGATCGTGGTCGCAGGCACGTGGCAGGAGAGGCACTGGGTTTTTTGCTCCGGCGTGGGATTAGTCTGCAACCACACGCCCAGCACCGTACGGAAGACCGGCGACTCCAAGGACGTGCCGTGCGGCAAGGCCGCGTCCACGCGACCGAACGTTTTCAAATCCGGTGTCTGCTCGCGCACGCCCTTCCATTCTTCGTAGTGCCGATCATGACACTGCTTACAATCTTCCGAGCGAATGAAGACCTTCTCGATCTGGTCGACCCAATCAGGAACTTGGCCGTCGGCCTTCTGCGCCGAGGCATGGCCGGCGAGCAACGCAGCGCTGAGCGCAATCGCGGCCAGCACACCGATCTGAAGACGCCGCATCACAGACCATTGCCTCATACGATCAATCCCGCTTACAGCCGACAAAATGAAAATTCACGCCCCAGCCAACCGGATCACCGGGATCCGCAGGCTCATAGGTCCCGACCGTGAAGTTGCACTGTTTCGTAGCGCGCGCGAGTGCCCAGCCGAAATCCGCCAGTGTTTTTATTTCGACCTTATCAATTTCCTTGATCACCGATCGCACTTTGATGCCGGCGCCCTCCGCCATCGTGCCACCGATGACTTCCAGCACCGCCACGCCCTCCGCGCGCTGAAGCCCCAGTTCCTTTTGAATCTCCGCATCCACTTCATCCACCACGATGCCAAACTGCTCGCCAAGGCGGATGGCCTTCTCCTTGGTCATCACGGCCTGCTCGGTTTTGCCGTCCCCTTGGGGCGGTGGTTTTTGCTCCGCCGCTGCGACGCTCTCTCCTCCGGCCAGCCCTGCGAGCAGAACCAAGCACACCGTCCCCCATGGAAGGACGTTCCCGAGGACCAGCCTGCCTGGCCGCACGCCAACGCTCACAGATTCGTGCCCGGATCAATGGCCAGTTGAAACCACGGCGCCACGGCCTTTTGCCCGTTGCGTTCCTTGTTTTCCCCGTTCCAGATCGCGAAAGCCACCGCCTGCAGACGGCCCGGCTCCAACCGGGCCTCATTTTCCTGTCCGGCGCTCGCCATCGGGCGGCGGATGACCACACGCCAAACACCGTCCTTCCACGTCGCCTTGCCCTGTACACGGCCCTGGTCTTCCTTCGTCGTCAGCGTGCTGAACCCGCCGCCGATGAGATCCTCGACCGACGATTTCCGGCGCGGAATCACCTCAAACCGCCGTACCTCTCCACTCGCCCGACTGTCCGAGGTGCGCGCGGCGCGCCGATCAATGTCGCTCTGCCAGTCCGCCTTCCAGTGCCAGATATTGATATAGTGATCGAGCTGCCCCATGCAGAAAAAGGCCGGGGCGTCGCCCAGCGGGAGACCGATCGCGACACCGTCGCGGAAGGTGCCTGGCGTCAGACGGTCGTTTTTCGTATTGTCCTGCCATTCGAGCAGGAAGGCGATGTCGCTGCCGTTGTGGACGGATTTGAGCGTGAGCGCTCGCGCGCTGGGCTCGGGCCAGACCGGTCGCGTGATGACCTGCCCGCTGAGCGGTACGGTCATGAGAGGAATCTTGTCCCAGGCGGTGTCTTCGGGCGCGGAGGGAATCTCGCCGGCCACGAAGGACGAGCGGACGATCATGCCCTCAGAACTGACCATCGGGACACCAAACCATCCCAGAACGAAGGCTCCGACAAACAGACCGGCAAACAGCGGGAGATGTGACCGATGTAGTCCCCGGGGCATCCACTCCCCTCCTAGCTGGCTGCTGAAAGAATCCGCCGGCTGCGTTCTCGCATCACTCAAACCCTCAACGGACCGAAGCATATGCGTTGGTCCCTCGCTGGCTGCGGCCGGGCCGGATGGCCTGCATGAACAGCCTGCGTTCTGATTCAATGCCGGCGCGTCTACCAGATTCTGGCGCGCCGGATTTTATTCTCGCCCCGCTCGCACATATACAACAGTCCCTGCGAATCCAGCGCAAGCCCGACCGGGGAATTCACGACGGCTTCCACGGCCAGCAGACCGTCGCCGTGCTTGAGCTGACCGGCGGATTCCTTCGCGACGAACCGTGCGGCGCCACAGCCGCCCATGTTTTTGTCCTCGTAGCCGCTCTCGCCGTTGCCGACCACCGTGGTGATGGTGCCCGTTCTGGCGTCCACCTTTCGCACGCGGTGATTCATCGTGTCGGAGATATAGAGATTATCCTCGGCGTCCAGCACGACGGCTTCTGGCGCATGGAGCATGGCCTTGACGGCGGGCTTGTTATCGCCATCATAGCCGTAGCGGCAGATACCGGCGACGGTGGAGATGGTGCCCGTGGCCGTATCGATTTTTCGAACACGGTTACTGCCCTTGTCCACCACGTAGACATGGCCCTTGCTGTCCACGGCGATGCCGACGATGTCGTAGAGACGGGCGTCCGTGGCCGGCTTACCGTCATCCAGATAAAGCGAAAGATCGAGGCCGTCCGAGCAGACGGGCATGAGCCAGCCCTGGTCATCGCTGAAATCGATGCCGATGGCGTCACCCGACAGGACGACGAGGTTGCGTGCAACCAGTGGCTGCTCCCGGGCGTCATCCTCCGCCGTCCAGGTTCCGGCGATCGTCGTCACCTGCTTAGTCTTGGGATCGTAGCGGCGGACCCGGTGCGCCTGCGTGTCGGCAATGTACATGACATCATGGGCGTCGAAGGCGATGGCGGCCGGCCAGGTGAGATTCACCTCGAGCGCCGGACCGTCCCCGTTGAAGCCATGCTGCCCGGTGCCGACGACGGTCGTGATGACGCCCGTCTCGCGATCCACCCAACGGATGCGGTTGCTGCCGGAATCGCAGATGTAGAGGTTATTTTTCGAATCGAAGGCGACGTCGAGCGGGAGATACAGCCCCGCTTCGCCGCAGGGACCACTGTCGCCGCTGTAGCAGGTTTCGCCGATGCCGGCGAAGTTGTGCAGCGTGCCGGCGTTCAAATCCACGCGCCGTACGCGATCGGAGCCCGATTCAGCGAAGTAGAGAAACGTCCCGTTACGGTCCAGCGCGGCATGGTGCGGGAGCGGAATGCCGGCCTTCACGGCCAGCTTACCATCCCCGGTGCTGCGCGCCTTGCCGTTGCCGGCAAAGGTCTCGATGAAGCCTGTTCCGAGCTCGACCGGCGTGCCCATCAGATGCCTGTCAGGCCTTTGGCTGCTGCGGCGAAACCTGCTGCTCGACCGGCGCAGGCGTCTGCGGTGGAGCTGGTTGCGCCTGCGGTGTCGCCGTCAACTGCGCCTGAGCCTGCGCATCGGCCTCGATCGCCTCCGCCTCATGGACGGATTTCTTGAAGCCCTTGATCGCCTTGCCCAGCCCCTCACCCAACTGCGGGAGCTTCCCCGCGCCGAAGATGATCAGCACGATCACCAGGATTAATACCAGCTCTGTGATGCCGATGCTTCCAAACATGGCCCGTGTTCTCCTCGTGTTGACGGTTATGCTGTGCTGGAATCCTTCGACCGCTTCGCGAAGCGGTCTTTCAGTCGCTGCCGAGTCTGCTCGGCCTGCTCGAACATCTTACACTTGTCGTAGGCGCTGATGAGGTTGTAGTAGGCCAGCGGCTCGTCTTGGTTATGGTCCACCGCGTCCTCCAGCACCTTGATCGCAAGATCGGACTTCTTGTGGTTAAAGGCGATCTCCATGAGCTTGAAGCTGGCCTCCAGATGCTTGGGATCGAGCTCGAGCGTCCGGAGATAGCACTGCATCGCCATTTCCATCGTGTTCAGGTCCGAGACCTGCGGGTTGTCCAGCTCGACGTATACACCTGCCAGATTGTACCACGCGATAGGGTCCTCGGGGGTGACTTCGACCAGCCGTTCATAATACTTCTGCGCCTCGCGATAATTCCGCTTGTCGGACTGCACGCGACCCAGATTGAAAAGCGCCAGCACGTCGTCTGAATGTAGCTCCAGTGCGCGCTTGAACTGCTGCTCCGCCTCCTCCGCCATCCCCTTGGTCGCGTAGATGGTACCAAAGTTCGAGTAGTACATGGCGAGCGAGCGGTTCATCTCCGTTCGAAGCCCCTCGGCCATTTCGATGGACTTCTTGACCTCGGTCAGCGCGTCATCAAGGCGGCCCTTGCTGAAATAGAGCTCGCCCAGCCGACAGCGGGCTTGAAAATCCTCACCGTCTGTCGCCAGCAGCTTTTCCAGCTCGGCAATTTCCTCGTCCGGCGTCAGTTGCGGCTCCGCCTGGCCAGCGTCCGCCTGTTGCGTTGAAACCTGCTCGCTCATAATTCCCGCCTCTCCTTCTGTCGTTACGCCTGCCGACCGGCCAGCGACGGTTGCCCGCCTGCCAATGCAGCCGGTTCTCTCTGCGCGCCTGCCTGGACCGCATGGCGCCGGCGCTCCAGCGTCAGCAGCAACACGCCCAGCAGGACCATCAACGTCAAATGTGACAACTGCAATGCATAGCCCGCTAGAAACATCAAGCCAATTCCGATGCCCTCGTAACGGCCCTGCGTGTAGAGCCGGACGACCGTGTAGGACCAGGCCAGCAGCCCGGCCATGTACAGGGCAAACGGCAGATAGAAGGTGTAGCCCATCCCCATCTGGAAAATCCAACCGATCCCTTCGCCCGCCTTCCGGACATTCTCGGCCACGGCCGGATCGTACCAGCTCGCGATCGTGTCTACGAACAGGAGCAAGAGGAACGACGCGGTAGCCGTCACGGCAAAGGCGATCAGGCGGCGCCGCTGCCGCGGGTTCGTCGTGCGGAACGAGAACTCCCCGTAGGCCCAGAAGACCAGCAGGCTGGCCAGCACCATCAGGGCCTCGCCCGCCCGATTGAATTCATGCACCAGCGGCGGCTCCTCCGGCGACCCGGCGAGGCCATAGGACGTGGAGACAATCTGGTAATAGAGCCAGCCAGAGATGCCCAGCAGGTAGGTCACGATCATGATCCGCTGGCTCCACGGGCGCGGCACGGACAGATATTCGACCACCAGCACGATCAGAATGCTGAGAAAGAGGACGTTATACACCACCGCCCCCAGCATGGCGGGCGGGAAGAACAGATAGCCCACGGTCAGCAATAGAAGCAGCGAGGCGGCCGGCACCACGATCATGTCAAACCGGCTCTTGCCGATGGCACGCACCTTGTTCAGAAGCGCAACCGTCAGCACCAGAAAGACCAGCATGGAGACGACGTTGAGCAGCGTGAAGCCCATCGACGAGAGCACCTTGAATAGCACGCGCACAAAGTCGTACTTAGCGGCCAGCTTGCTCAGGTGCATGCCCAGCCGCGAGACGAGCCGGTAGAGTACCAGTTCGAAGAACGCCGCCCAGAGCAACACCTTGGCCGCCGTGTCGAATAGGAGTCCCTGCTCATCCGCTCTTGCAACCGTTCCGGCAGTCGTGTCGGTCATCGCGGTTTTCGTGAGTCGCGGTTCAGAAATGAGGCGGTCAGGAGCCGGCAGGAGCCGGCAGGGCGCTGCTCCGCTTTGGGTGGGCAATGTAGAGCAACCCGTCGGCCATGGAATAGTTGAACGGCAACTCGCAGACAACCTCGCTGATCTTGCCATACACGTGCTGGTAGACCCGCTCGGCCTGCTCCGGCGTCATGCCAGAGGACACTTCGTAAAAAAATCCGAGGCTTAAATCCTCCGCCGAGGGCCGCATGATGCGCTGGATGCCGTGTCCGCCCGGATCATTCATGATCGGCGCTTCCTTCTCCAGATCGAAGAGGCAGGGCTGGCAGGAAAACCCGTAGGACGAGTGCAGCCGCTGGTTCCCGACGATGAAGTTCACTGTCTCCATCGCCTCCTCCTCGGTCTCCGTGGGGAAGCCGACAATAATGTAGGCGTGGATCGCGATGCCTAGATCGAGGCAGTCCTCCGTGATGCGGCGAACGCTGGCCTGCGTGATCCCCTTTTTCATAAAATCCATGACTCGCTGATTGAACGTCTCCAGCCCGAAAACGATTTTCAGGCAACCGGCGTCGCGCATCTGCGTGAGCAGCTCGCGGGAGAGGTTTTTCTCGAACCGCATCTCGGCGGTCCACTGCAGATCGAGCTTCCGGTCCTGGATCTTCTGGCACAGCCGCTTAGTGGGCGAGAGGGCCAGACACTCGTCGGTGAAAAAGAAGAATGGCGTGTTGTATTTTTCCGAGAGCATCTGCAGCTCGTCCACCGTCCGGTCCGGGTCCTTCTGGCGGAAGTTCTGATGGTCGAGGGTCAGGGCACAGAAGGAGCAGTCCTTGTAATAGCACCCGCGCGAGAACTGCACAGGAAGGACCGTTTCGGGCGCCAGATATTTGTCGAGCGGAAAACCGTCGTAGTTAGGCGCCGGCAGCTCGTTGATGTTTTCCGAATAGAAGGGCTGATTGACGATGATCTTCCCGTTCTGCCGATAGATCAGGTTCGGCACTTTGCTGTAGTCTTTCTTGCCAGCCAATTGATTGACTAGCTCGAGCAAGGCCGTTTCGCCTTCAAACACGATGAAATCATCGGTCAGATCAAAGAGACTGTGGCAGCGACGCAGATTGTCCACCAGCCGCGTGAAGATGCTCCCGCCGATCGTCAGATGGATGTCCGGCCGCGCCTCCTTGATGAGACGGCAGAGCGTCAGGCCCGGAATGATTTGGGACGTGGCTGTGATGGAAACGCCAATCAAATCCGGCGAGCTGTCCACGATGGACGACAGAAACCGCTCGCGGAACAGAGACAAATAGGGGTTTTGTTCCTCGTCGCGGATGACTTTCATCAAATCTTTGGTAGAGTAGATGGAATAGCCGCTGACCTGATTGTCCACCACCGTGAGGCGGGTTGGAAAATAGAGCGTGGAGACCATCTCTAGCCACTTATCGATCAGGAACAGCGCATCCCGGTAGCGCTCAATATCGTAGAACTCCTCCCCGCGCAGGATCTCCTTAGCCACTTCCACCCGGTCGAACAGATAGGTAAACCGTTCCAACGACTCGACGGCCCGGGCATAGTGCTCCTGGCTGGACGGCCCGGTCTCGCCATGGCGGCTCCGCTCGAGCTGCCGCACCTTATCCTGCAATTTGGCGTGAATTTCGCGGCCGTAGGAATCGGTCAGGATTGTATCGAGAACTTCGATATTCAGGTCCCGCTGTTTGACGTTCTTGACGCCGCCCTGGTTCAGAAAGCCGGTCAGTGACGGCAGACTGAGATAGGGCTGCGAGGGATGCCAGCTGGGTGGAAAGATCAGCGAGACATTCACGCAAACACCTTCAACAAGAGGATAACTCGAACAGCTTGGACCGGCTGATTCCCGCAAACAAACTGTATAGTTATACCTTGTGGATGGTTGCAAAATCAACCAACGCACGAGAGTCTGAAGCAACCGGTCTGCAAGGGAAATTCAAGGGACACGGAGGGATCACCGAGCCGGAAAATACAGGGCCCCGGATCAGCTAGCTGACCCGGGGCCCTTGTGAAACCTGCGTAGAATCCTACGCTTCCCCTTTAGGGGACACGACTCACGGCAGTTTCAGCGTGAACCAGGTAGAAATGCCCTTCATCCCGTTCCGCTCGACGTTGCTGCCATCCCACACCGCAAACGCGATGGGAACAGAGGACCCCGCCTTGAACTGCACGTCGTTTGTATCGTTGGTGGTCAGCTCGCGCTTGACCACGATACGCCAGGTCGGACCGACGCAGCAGCCGCCCTTAACTGAACCATAGGGCTCCCACAGGCCGTTGCCGATGACGTCCTGATGCGACTGGGTGGTCAGTGTGCTGAACCCGTTTGCATTCAGGTCTTCCACGGAGCTCCGACGCATTGTCGGGTCCGCCATGATGTTTCCGGACCACATGGCCGTGTTGAAGGGCCCGAGGCTTCGGCCGATCCGGTCGGGGTAGGTCACGCCGCCCGCCGGCTCTTCAAAATAGTAGTCCCAAGCGATGGACGGATACTGATCGTCCACGTCCCACAGACCCGCACTGTCCTTCCCAATGTCCTTCTGCCACTCGGCATTCCACCGCCAGATATTGACAGTGCCGCCCGACTGGCCCATGCACTGGAACGGCGGCGCGCCTGACGTATTGACCGGGAACTGGATCGCCGCCTGATCGCGGAAGTCCTGCGGACCGATGGTGGTGTTGTTCAGGGTCTGGTCAGACCAGTCGAGACGGAAACCGACTTCCTTCCCGTTGCTGACTGCCTTCACGAACACCGATTTTACGGAGATGTTCGGGTGCATCGGCGTCGTGATCGTCTGCCCGCTGAGCGGAATGACCACGCCCGGCACACTTTCCCAGATGGGGTTTGCACCGTCCATCGGGATTGGCCCCTTGATCGCCTTTGCCGGAATGGTCACCGGCTGGCTGACCGCCAGGGGAACCTGCCCGATCGTCAGCATAATGCCAACGACAAGAGCAGAGAGAAGAATGCCAAACACCAAGCTTTTATTGCGTGTCTGCACCACTCCCATAAAAAAGTCCCTCCTCATAATTAAAAGACGTCGAACTATACCAATATCGCCAAAGCAGCACAACAACTATTTTCAGGCCGTTCCCGTCGGCCCATCCTCGTCCTTATCCCCCTTCTCTTTCTGGTCCATGAACGACTGGGCCCCCACTTCGTTGAGCAGGATGCTGAGCTCGTTACCCTGGTCCTGCGCCCCGCATTCGTAGGTCTGGCCTTCCGGTGCCTGGAAGGTGGCCGGCCGGTAGTCCGTTTCTGAATAGGGCTGTGGGGTCACGCTCTGATAGGCGGCATCGAATTCGATGTAGTCGGCTATAAACTCCGCGAGATGCCGGAAGAAGCCCCCATCGGCCTTCTTCACCAGCATGCGCGCGAAAAGCGGCACCCACCGACCGATGTGATCCTTCACAAACTTCTTCTGCGCGTCCACGACGATCTGCGTCTTCTCCGCGCCGTCGTGGCAGCGGGCGTAGGATTCCTTGTAGGCGAGAAAGTGCATGAACTCGAGCTCGACGCTCAGGTGATCCAGCCGCTCGTGAATGTCGCGCGAGAGTTCCAAGCCAAAGGCCTTGTAGAAACCGGCAATGTCGCCCATGGTATGGGCCTGACCGAAGACGTGATCGTTACCGAAGAGTGTTTCGTAGGGGGGGCAATCGAGGGTGATGACGTTGCTAAAAACCCGGCGGTGTTCGGCTTGCAGATCGGTGAGCTTCCAGTGCGTACATTCCGCCGCCACCCACTTTTCGACGGACTCCAGATGCTTGCGCAGCGCCGCCAGCTTCTGCTTGGCCTTTTCGCCGCCCTGCCCGGCCAGCGCGGCGCTCAGCCCCTCGAGCGCCGCCTCACCGTCTTCTACAAACTCGCCGCTCTGCAAATAGTCCAGAAATTCATCGTCTTCAGGATAGAGGAGGCTCCAGGAAATGAGGAGATAGAGTTTGCTGCGGCCCAGAGCGCGTTCAACAGCCGGGGAATCTTTAAGGGCCCTCGGGAGGGGTGCCGTGACAACAGGGTCAGACATTCCGCGTTCGCTCTCTTTTGTACTCATGCCTCACACCACAAGAGTGTGCACACGCAAAGTTCGAAATTATAATAGGCGACCGACTAAGTCAAGTCAAGTCGATTGTTGACTTATAAACAATTGAAATTAAAAGGATTTAATATGCATCGCGCTATGCTGTCCCTGCTGTCTGTTTCTAAAAATCAGGTGCGGGCGTACGCAACCGGGCCGGTGTCACCCGAATGGCGATCTTGTCGTTGACCGTCCTGCAGACCTGCTCGCAGATTCCACACCCCACGCAGCGGGTTTCAGCCACCTTGAGCTGCATGGAGTCGAAGCTCGTGGACAGAGCTTGGGTTGGACATTGCGACACGCAGGCATGGCACCCCTGCCCGGCCGTACAGAGCCGGTGCGACACCATCGCCAGCCCCATCCGCACATCAGCCACACGGTCCACGGGCAGCAGGGCTTCCGTCGCGCAGGCCTCGATGCAGGGGAAGTCGTCGCACAACCGGCAGGGCTGCTCATCGGCAAAGATCACGGGCGAGCCGTCGTGGCGATCGAACGTGATACTGTCGTGCGGGCAGGCCTTGGCGCAGTCGTCACAGCGAGTACAGCGCTCCAGAAACAATGCTTCCTCGACCGCGCCGGGCGGCCGCAGCCAGTCGTGCCGGGTTTTTGCAGTGGGTTTCTGTTCGGAGGGAGCGTCGCGATGCTTGACGAACTCCTGCGCTGTCTTCACGAACGACAGCGCGGAGTCCTTGAGGAAATTTCGCCGATTATATTTGGGGGCTGCCGCCATAATATCCCCGACGGCTGCTACATCACCCCGTCTGCTCGGAGTTTATAGACCTCGACACACCGATCGCACGCGCCGTATTCCACATCCCACCCAGGATGGTTCTCACGGATGAAATCCAACACGTGCTTTTCAATATTATTTTCCATATCTTCCACCCAAGTATAGGTAGGGAAGCGGCAGAGGGGGCACGGAAAGCCGGGCATGAGCATGACCTTGTTCTGCGTCTCCGGCACCTCCCCGCCTTCCACATCCACCGCGCGGTCCATCACGCGCAACGTATCCGTGGCCATCTCGACCAGCTCCGAATGCGTCAGCGACTCCGTCTGCCACAAACCTTCGAACACGGATTTCAACTGGGCTGGTGGAATCTTCCGATACCAGGAGCGGAACTCCTTGAACCGGTCCTCCTTGCTCAGCATGGATTCCTTTTGCATTCGCTGCAGACGGCTGTCGATGTGCAGGGACCAGAGCACGCGGTAGCGCTGGAGAACCAGCGTCTCTTCGCCGGGGTTCTGGCCCACCTTCGTATCCGGGTCGTAGCCAAAATGCGAACTCAGCAGGTCCGACACATGCATCAGCTCATGCCGGCAGTAGCGGGTCAGCGCCGGGTCGTAGAAGCGCCGCGGGATCAGCTTGATGCCCACGCCCTTCAGGCCCTTCTCCTCGAACTGCTTTGCCAAATCCTGCTCCACAGACCCCCACTTCCGCAGCACGTCCACACCTTCCTGGTCTTCCTTCAGCACGCCCTTGACCAGCACGATACCCACGCGCTTCTTCAATTCGGGGTATTCGTTGAAGGCATCGCGGATGATGTCTGAGAACCCCCATGTCCCGAAGAGGTACTGGTAGAGCTTCTTGAACTCGGCTTCCCGGTCATCTAGCGAGAACTTCTCGTAAATGGGGTCGGCGACCTCGTGGAACTCCTTGTAATAGGTCGGATCGCCCTCGCGCTCGGTCTTCTCGACAAAGGAGTCGATTACTTCCTGGAGCAGCGCTGGCTGAAATCGAATTTCCATGTGTCTGATGCCCGTTCTGCGTGTGGCCTATAGAGTTGACTTAGTTTCGCAGCTTCTTTTAAGATCCCGATGAAAAAATTATAAACCTCGGTTGCGGTCATTTGCAAATCGCGCGCACCGCCGACACGCAGACCCGTAGAAGTACCTGTACCAAACCATGAACACGCCACCGCCCGCATCGCCACATCCCGGCGCAGCCGCGCCGGCCCAGTCGGTGAACCTATTAGAACATTGGAGAACCGACGCGCGGGAGAGCAAGACCTTCCGCGGCCACTCGCACGGCATCTGGACGGTCGCCTACGCGCCCGACGGCAAAACCCTGGCCAGTGGTGGAGTCGATAGACTCCTGCGCATCTGGGACATCGAAACTGGCCGGCTCCTCCGCTCCCTGCGCGGACACACGCACGACATTCGCGCCGCCCTCTACACGCCGGACGGCCAGATGCTCGCCACCGGCAGCGAGGACCGGACCATCCGTCTCTGGAATCCCAACACCGGTGAGCCGCTCAAGCTCCTCTTCACCCGCTACGACCACAACGTCTGCAGCCTGTCACTCTCACCCGACGGCCTCATGCTCGCGCGCGGCAGCCATAATAAAGACATTAAAATCTGGGAAGTCACCACCGGCACAGAGCTCATGACCCTACTCGGCAAAGACACCTACGACCACCACTGGTCTGCCTGCGTGGCCTTCTCACCGGACGGCATCCACCTTGCCAGCGGCAACGACATCGGCAAGATTCGACTCTGGGAAGTGCTGCCCAGCGGCGAGGAAAAAATCATCCACAACGGCCACTGGCAGGACGCGGACGAAGACACCACCGACACGCGCGGCTACTTCGTTGAGGACGACGGCGGTTTCCAAAAGCCGATGGACTACTGGATCGGCGCCATGGCCTACACGCCGGACGGCAGCATGCTCTTCACCGGCAGCCGCGACACCACCATCAAGTGCTTCGCCGTGCCGCAGCTCACCGAAACCCGCACGCTCCGCGGCCACACCGGCTGGGTGCGCGCCTTCGCCATGTCGCCGGACGGGACCGTGCTCGTCAGTGCCAGCGATGATAAAACGATCAAGTTCTGGGACGTCGCCACGGGGAAAAACTTCCGCACCATCAAGGGCCACACCGACGCCGTGCGCGGACTAGCTTTCTCACCAGATGGCAAGCGCCTCGCCAGCGCCTCGTGGGACCGAACCGTCAAGCTTTGGGAAGGCGGAACGCCACCCCAGGACTAGCGCTCCTGCCTTCCTCGCCCGATAGCCTAGGAAAAGTAGTCAACGCTGGACGACAAAACCGTTTCGGGAGGCGCGGTGGAGTGACAGGGCCTGCCACCCCACCGGCCTTCCTATTCTTCCCCCTCTTCGGTCTCGCCCCCGCCCCGATTCGACGGGATGCCGTAGCGCTTGCACTTTTCCCAGACAGCTTTTCGGGATAACCCCAAAATCTTCGCGGCAATCGTCCGACTGCCTTCGGTGCGCTCGAGCACGGAGAGGATGTAGTCCTTTTCGAATTGCTCGCGCGCAGCGGCGAGCGAGTCCATGGGCGCGTTGCCAGCAGCCGGGGTCACGCGCCGCTTGCCCGTGAGGCCTTCGCTGCAGAACCCGCAGCCATCCTGCGGCTGGCCGCCCGTGTAGGGGCAGGACGGAAAGCCGCAGAGATCCCAAGCCTGCACGTGGTCGTGGGGCTTACTCAGGGCCACGGCCCGTTCGACCATGTTTTCCAGCTCGCGCACGTTGCCAGGGAAGGAATAGCGCCACAGGAGCTCCCGACTGCCCTGCGAAAATCCCTTAGTCTCCTTGTTGATGCGGGCGGCTCGGCTGTCCAGCACATGCTCGGCGATCATGAGCACGTCCTCGCGCCGCGCCCGTAGTGGCGGCAACTGGATGTGCACCACGTTGAGCCGGTAAAACAGATCCTCACGGAACCGCCCCGCCTGGACTTCCTTTTTGAGATCTTTTTGCGTGGCGCAGACCAGCCGGACGTCCGACTCGATCGTCTCGTTACCGCCGACACGCTCAAACTGCTTTTCTTGCAGCACCCGCAGGAGCTTGACTTGCACAGCCGGTGAGATTTCGCCGATTTCGTCCAGAAATAACGTGCCCTTGTGCGCCAGCTCGAACCGCCCGCGCCGCTGCTTGAGCGCACCGGTGAAGGCCCCCTTCTCGTGCCCGAACAGCTCGGCCTCGAGCAGGGTCTCGGGTAGCGCGGCGCAACTGACCTTGATGAGCGCCTGATCGCGGCGCGGGCTGCTGCGGTGAAGGGCGTTGGCGACCAGCTCCTTGCCGGTGCCGCTTTCCCCGGCAATGAGCACCGTAGAATCCGTGAGGGCCACGAGCTTGACCTTGTCCAGGACCACCTTCATACGGTCGTTCTTACCGAGAATGCCTTCGAAATTGAACTTGCCTTCCAGTTGCTCTCGCAACTGAACATTTTCCTCACTCAACGCCAACACCTTGCCAATGCGCTCGATGAGCAGGAGCAGCTCATCCATCGAAAAGGGCTTAGTGATGTAATCGTAGGCACCGGCTTTCATCGCGCCCACGGCCGTCTCGACCGAGCCATGCGCAGTGATCATGATGACTTCCGTCCTCGGCGAGCGCTGTTTGGCTGCCTGCAGCACCGAAAGACCGTCGATACCGGGCAGGCGCAGGTCAGTCACGACAATATCGAACTTGCCCAGTTCAAGTAGTTTCAGCCCTTCCGAGCCAGTGGCCGCCGACTTCACCTCGCAACCTATGGCGTGCAGCGCGTCCTCCATAGAGAGGCGCATCAGCGGTTCATCATCCACGATCAAAATCACCGGCGCTTTCATGAGGCCCCCCCGACTGTGGCCCGCTCATGGGACATCGGCAGACAGACCGTGAACACCGAGCCCTTTCCCGCCTCACTGTCCACCAGAATCCGCCCACCATGCCGCTCAACAATGCCGAGGCTGACCGAGAGACCCAGCCCCGTTCCCTCGCCCGTGCCCTTCGTCGTAAAGAACGGGTCAAAAATGTGGGGCAGCACGTGGGCGGGGATACCGCAGCCGGTATCCTCGACGACCACTTCGCATGTGTCGCCCTGCGCGCGCGTACGAATCATGATCGTCCCGCCGGCCTTGAGTGCATGCACCGCATTGAGGAGCAGATTCATCAGCACCTGCTCGATCATGTGGCGGTCCACCATGAGCGGCGGCAGATCCCGCTGGAACTGCTTGTCGAGGTGGATCTTCTTTTCCGTCAGCGCGTGCTCGGTCAGGACCAGCACCCGGTCTACGACTTCGTTGAGGTGGGTGAGCGAAAACTCCGGAGCGTGCTGCTGCGAAAAATCTAGCAACTGCCGGACAATCTTCTGCACGCGGCGGAGCCCGTCCTCGATGGAGACCAGATATTGCTGCCGCCGCGCCTCTGAGAGGGTGCCCTTCTGGAAATTGTAGAGGCAGTTGAGAATGCCGCCGAGCGGGTTGTTAATCTCGTGCGCGACGCCGGCCGCCAGCTTGCCGACCGAGGCCAGCTTCTCGGAGCTGCGGATTTGCTGTTCAAGCTTTTTCGTCTCGGTGATGTCACGCGCAATGCCTAGCACGCCGTCGATGCCCCCCTGCGCGTCATACAGGGGCGACACGCTGACCGTAACCGTGCGCGTGGTGCCGTTCTTAGCAAGCACCTCCACCTCGTAGACCTGCTTGGCGCCGATGTCCAGCGTGCTCTTGAGCCGCTTGCCGCGGTGCCGCTTGGTCAGCAGCGAGAGATAGGGTCGTCCGATCAGATCCTCTTTGCGATAACCCCAGCCCGACACCCTGTTGTTGACGTAGGTGAAGCACTGTTCCGTGTCGAGCGTGTAGATGACGTCGTTAGCGTTTTCAAGGAGGTTTTCGAGATAGCGCTTGGTCGCGTCGATCTCCTTCGACCGCTGCTCGATCTGATCGAACGACTGTTTTAAATTGCCAGCCATGCCGTTGAAGGCCGCGGCCAGTTGCTCCAACTCGTCGCCGGTTTTGAGAGATAGCTGATGAGCGAGGTTGCCGCTGCCGATACGCGCCACGCCTTCGTGCAGTACAGCGATTGGTCTGGCGATGCGGCGCGCCACCCAGGCGCCCGTCGTCACTAACACGGCGAAGACCAGCGCGCCGTAGGCCAGCACTTTCACGAGCAATTGGTTGAGCACCGTATAGGTTTCTTCGGGATTCTGGCGCACGAAGGTCATCCAGTGCTTCCCGCCCAGACTGTCCGGCGCCAGCCGGTTGCCCAGCCGCACCGGCGCATAGCCGACGAGGGAATCGCGCCCGCCGTGCGAGTCGTTTCCGGCGATGGCCCATCCAGCCTGCATCGGCTGCAATAGGCTGGCCAGAGCCGGCGTGATGGAATGTTCTTCCAGCGCCAGGATGGGACAGAGTAGCGGCACGCCGTCCGAGTTCATCAGCATGGCATGGCCGGTTTCGCCGATGGTCACCTCCGAGATGATCCGAAACAGCGCCTCCCGCTTTAGCAGCACGCCGATCACGCCGATCGCGCTGCGTTGGTCGTCGTCCAGAATGGGTACGGAGACCGTGAGCACGTGCGTGCCGTAGGACGGTTCGAAGGCCGGCTCGCTGACAAACACCATGCCCTTACCTCCGGTGAACGCTGCCTGCCACCAGAGGCTCTTGCCGTGAAAATATTCGGCCTGAGGAATCGAGCTAATGACCAGCGCCCCTTGAGCATCGGTCACAAGAATGCCGACGTAGTCGGCCTTCCGGATGTCATGCCAGCGGATGAGATAGTTGGTGACGATCCGGTTGATGAAGAGTGGGAATTCGCTGCTCGTCCTGCGCTGCCGCCATTGCTTTTGAAAATCCTGGATGATGGATTCAATACGGCTCGCGTCCTTGCCAACGTAGCTCTTGTTGGCCTCCCTCACGGCCGTGCGGAGGAACGGTGTCGTCGCAAGCTGCTCGGCCTCGTTGATGCTGCGGGTGACCTGCATTTCGACACGGCTGGCCGCCTCAACCGCCCGTTCGCGGAAACTGGTACCGATTGTTTCGTGCAGCGCCCGGCGGTCGGTCAGGTACGTCAAGATGAGCGAAAACGTGAGGGGAAGCAGACCGACCAGCACGATGGCCGCGATGATCTTACGATGGAGGCTATGGGACTGGCCCCAGAGTTTCATTCAGGTAACGGGCAATTAATTTTCTAAGTACGCATTTTTGCTTGCCTTTCTCTTAATGTCAAGCAAAGGTAACATTGCTGCATAAGATCAATGACTTAACGTTTTCCGCTTCTGCCAACGGAACTATCAGTATCACCAGGACTTTCTGCTGGATCTGAAGGCAGTTCGACCACCGCTGGACGGGATACGCCGTAGGCGATCCTCCACCAAGGTGCTCATGCGAATCGTAGGCGGGAAGCGCTGTGAGGTCAACCCGAAGGCCGTTCAGCCCCGCTTGAGGAGCTTCCCAGCCCCGCCCGGCCAGATCACGAGGATCGGGCTCGCGACAAAAATTGAGGAATAGGTCCCCACGATCACGCCCAACAACAACGCCAGCGAGAAATCGTGGAGCACTTCGCCGCCCGCGAGCGTCAGCGGGATCAGCACAAGCACGACGGTGAGGCTGGTGACGATCGTGCGGCTCAACACCTGATTGATGCCGTTGTTGATGACCGTCTCCAGATGGTCCCGGCGGCGGACGCGCAGGTTTTCGCGGATGCGGTCGAAGACGACGACGGTATCCGTCAGCGAATAGCCGGCCAGCGTCAGGAGCGCAGTCACGACCAGCAGCGTAACTTCCTTGTCCAGGACGTAGAAAATGCCCAGCACGGCCAGCACGTCGTGGAAGGTCGAGATGGCCGCCGCCACACCAAAGCGAAACTCGAACCGGGCAGCGATGTAGAGGATGATGCCGGCGAAGGAGATGAGGATGGCGATGAGCGCGTCCTCCTGCAGTTTACGCCCGATCGTCGGTCCGATTTCGGTAGAAGCCTCGATCTTGAACTTATTGTCTGGGAATTCTTTCGAGAAGGCCACCACAACCCGGTCGGCCACCTTTTCCTCGATGGTCGTCGTTGTTTTCACGCGCACCAGCAGCTTGCTCTCCGAGACAAATTCCTGAATTTCCGCACCGGCCAGATTGTTCCGGTCCAAGGCCGCCCGCGCGGCGTCGATCCGGACGGGCTGCTCGAACTTCAGCTGCACCGCCGTGCCGCCGGCGAAGTCGATGCCGAGATTGGCCACCCCCCGAGCGATCTGCACGAGGGCGATGCTCCCCAGCAAAATCAGCACGCCCGAAAAGGCGAACGCAAGAGTGCGCTTCCCCATGAAGTCAATGTTCGTTTTTCCGAGAATTTCAAACATGCCTACCCCCACTGCAGACCCGTTAAATGCTCAAGTGTTCGGCCTGGCGACGCCGGCTCATCACATCGAAGATCACTTTGGTGCCCACCAGCGCCGTAAACAGGTTGATGGCAATGCCCAGACACAGGGTCACGGCGAAGCCCTTGATCGGGCCGGTTCCGAACAGAAACAGCGCCAGGCCAGTGATCAACGTCGTCACGTGCGAGTCGATGATCGTGAGCAGCGCCTTGTCATAGCCTCCGTCGACGGCCAGCCGGACTGGCTTGCCGGATCGCAATTCCTCACGGATGCGCTCGAAGATCAACACGTTGGAGTCCACGCCCATGCCGATCGTAAGAATGATGCCCGCAATGCCCGGCAGGGTGAGCGTGGCATTGAGCGCCGCCAGTGCGCCGATCAAACAGGTCAAGTTCAGCAGCAGCGCGAAGTCTGCGATCGCGCCGGCCAGTCGGTAGTAGACCGCCATAAAGAGAACGACGAGTGCCCCCGCGAAAAGTGTGGACTGGATGCCCTTTTCAATGGAGTCCCGGCCCAACGACGGACCGACCGTGAGATCCTGGATGATCTTGAGCGGCGCCGGCAGCGCACCCGCGCGCAAGACGATGGCCAAATCGTTCGCCTCCTGCGTGTTGAACGTGCCGGTGATCTGCGCCCGCCCGCCAGCGATGCGCTCCTGAATCACCGGCGCCGAGTAAATCGTGCTGTCGAGCACGATCGCCATGCGCTTTTTGACATGATCCTCTGTGATGCGCTCGAACTCGCGGGCACCCTTAGCATCGAAGCTCACGGCCACATAGGGTTCGTTGAACTGGCCGATGGCCACGCGGGCATCACTGAGCACGTCGCCCGTCAGCATGACGCGCTTTTTTACAACATAGGGAATTCTAAACTCTCGGCGGCTGTCCTTCTCGATCCCCTTTTCGAACAGGATCTCGTCCCCTTCCGGCAATTTGGCCCTGAACTGCTTGAGGATCTCCTCCTCTTGGCCCTTCGGCACCCGCTGCGGCAGCTCAGAGGCCAGCGGGCTGGCCTCGTCCAGCATCTTGAATTCCAGCAGCGCCGTTTCTTTAATCAAGTCCTTGGCCCGCTTGGGCTCCTTGATGCCGGGCAACTGGACGACGATCTGCCGGAGGCCCTGGCGCTGAATCAGCGGCTCAGCCACGCCGAACTGGTCGATGCGGTTGCGGATCGTCTCGAGCGCCTGGTTGATAGCGGAATCCTTGATACGCTTGATCTCGCTCTCGGACAGTTCGTAGACCAGCGTGTTGGCCGCCCCCGCCCCCACGTTCTCCCCGAAGGCCGGGAAATCGTCCATCGCCTTCTTGATCTGATCCTTCAGGTCGTCCTTCTGAAATCCCAGCGTCACCTGGGCAGCCGCCGTGCGCTTCACGGACTCGACGGGGATTTTCTTGTCGACCAGCAAATCCTGGATGGCGTTGACAGACCGGTCCACCGCGATTTCGACGGCCCGGTCCTCCTCGACCTCCAGCACGAGGTGGATGCCGCCCTGCAGATCCAGACCAAGCGAGATGCCCTTATTGGGGAACAGCTTCTTGAGCCAAGGCGGAAGGCTCTGAAACACAGCCGGATAGGACGGCAGGAACAAGACTGCCGACGTGACGACCAGCAAGGCCAGCAATGTGAAACGTCCGCCAACTTTTTTCATGACTGCTGTTGCTCCTCTTCGTCGCTTCTCAACCGGGTAATATACTCCCGCTGAATCTTAATCTTGGTATTGTCGGCGATCTGGAGCGTCACCGTGTCCTTGCCCAGATTGGTCACGGTACCCCAGATGCCCGACGAGGTCACGATCTTGTCGCCCTTTTTCAGCGCGTCCATCATGATCTTCTGCTGTTTCTGCTTTTTCTGCTGCGGCAGAATGAGCAAAAAATAAAACAGCGCAAAAATCAGCACAAAGGGGACGAATGAGATCAGTGCGCTGGGCGTACCGCCCCCGCCGCCGCCAACCCCCTGCGCCCAGGCCACCGATTCGAACAGACTCATGGCCGCCCCTCCTCGGCCAGATTAGACGCCAGTATCCGATGGGCCTGTTCATCCATGCTATCTGTCTGCATGTGTGCCACCTCCTGTTGCCGATAGTAGCGAGTCCGGAACTCCGCTAAGGTCCCGGAAGCGATCGCCTGCCGGATCTGTGCCAGCAGGTCCGCGTAGAAATAAAGATTGTGCATCGTATTCAGGCGCACACCCAGCATTTCGTTGGTGCGGAATAGATGATGCAGATAGGCGCGGGAGTACTTCGCGCAGACCGGGCAGGCGCAGGCAGAATCCACCGGCCCCTTGTCCTTAGCATATTTGGCGTTCTTGATCATGACGCGTCCGAAGGAGGTAAACAGCCACCCCGTGCGCCCGTGACGCGAGGGGACCACGCAATCGAACATATCAATCCCGCGCGCCACGCCCTCCACCAGATCGTCGGGTAGACCGACGCCCATCAAATACCTGGGTTTATCGGCCGGCAGGTGGGGCACCGTGGCCGCTAGCGTCACATTGCGCGCCTCGGCCTCTTCGCCGACTGAGAGGCCCCCGACGGCATAGCCGTCGAATCCCATCGCCACGAGATCGTTCGCTGACTGTTTCCGCAGATCCATATCCAGCCCGCCCTGAACGATGCCGAAAAGCGCCTGGTCGGTTCGCCGCTTTACGTCCAAACACCGCCGAGCCCAATGGCTGGTCCGACGCACCGCATCAGCCACCTGCTCACTCGACGTGGGCAGCGCCACGCATTCGTCGAAAGCCATGATGATGTCGGCTCCGAGTGCTTCCTGAATTTCGATGGCCCGCTCGGGCGTGATGTGGTGCAAGGAGCCGTCGAGATGCGATTGGAACGTCACGCCTGCATCCGTTACCTTCCTCAACTTCGACAAGCTGAACACCTGAAAGCCACCGCTGTCAGTGAGGATCGCGCCGTTCCATCCAGTGAAGGCATGGAGGCCGCCCAGCCCCGCCACCGTCTCGTGACCGGGGCGGAGGAACAGGTGATAGGCGTTGTTCAGCATGAGGCCGTAGCCCATGGCCTGCAGCTCGTGCGGCTCAATGCCCTTGACCGGGCCAAGCGAGCCCACCGGCATGAAGGCAGGCGTGGCGATCGTGCCATGCGCAGTCGTGAGCCGGCCCAGACGGGCGGTGCCGTTCAAATCGGTTTTCTGGACGGAAAACCCGAATCCCATCTTCACATCCGCTCCGGAGCCGACACGCCTAGCAGACCGAGTCCATTGCGCACCACCTGTGCCACCTGCCCCATCAAGGCCAGCCGCGCGCCGGTGAGCGCGGGCGTGAGCGGCTCGCGATGCTTGACAGAGGACACGGTGACGTCCTTGACGAACTGTTGCGAGTCGCTCTCTTCCTTATCAGCCGCGGGAGGAAGAATCCGGTGCTTGAAGTAAAACGTGTGGAGCAGCTGGGCCAGCTCCTGAAGATAGAACACAACCCGGTGCGGCTCCAGTGCCGCCGCAGCCCCCTGCACGACCGACGGATAGGCGGACAGTTTGCGGATCAGCATGAATTCGTCCGGATCAACGAGCGCCGTGAGGTCTGCCTCGGCAACGGACGGCACGGGGATGTCGCGCTCCGCCGCCACCCGGAACAGACTGGCCACGCGCGCGTGTGCATACTGCACGTAGTAGACGGGATTGTCCGCCGACTGCTGCTTGGCTAGCTCCAAATCGAAATCCAGATGGCGGTCGGATGACCGCATCAGGAAAAAGAACCGACAGACATCCGGACCGACCTCATCCATCACTTCCCTGAGCGTGACGAATTCGCCCGCCCGCTTGGACATCTCGACCTTCTTGCCGCCACGCAAAAGATTGACCATCTGCACGAGCACGACTTTCAATTTCTCCTTGGGATAGCCGAAGGCCTGCACAACCGCTTCCATGCGGGGAATGTAGCCGTGATGGTCGGCGCCCCAAATGTCGATGATCCGATCGTAGCCACGGCGTAATTTATCTCTGTGATACGCCATGTCGGAGGCAAGATAGGTGTACTCGCCGTCCTGCTTCTTAACGACGCGATCCTTCTCATCACCATAAGCGGAGGACTTGAACCAGACGGCGCCGTCCTGATCGAACACGAGTCCGCGCTGGCGCAGCTCGTCGAGGCTGGTCTGGACGGAACCCGCCTTGAGCAGCGAAGCTTCACTGAACCAGGTATCGAATCCGATGCGGAAGATGCGCAGGTCGCCACGGATGACCTCCATCATCTCCTTGTAGGCGATGTCCTGACAGATCTGTACGGCCTGGTCGGGAAGTAAATCGAGCGTGCCGGCCGGCACCTTGTCTGCGATTTGCTCGACGTAGGCTCCCTGATAGCCGTCCTGAGGAAGCGCAACCGTGCAGCCGTGCTTTTGCTGATAGCGCGCATGGACGGACTGGCCCAGGAGCTTCATCTGACGGCCAGCGTCATTGATGTAATACTCGCGCGACACGCTGTAGCCGGACGCGGCGAGCAGGTTTGCGATGGCATGTCCAACCGCTGCACCGCGCCCGTGGCCGATATGCATCGGCCCGGTCGGATTGGCGCTGACGTATTCGACGTTGACGCGATGCCCCTGACCAATAGTGCTATGGCCATAGGCGTTGCCTTCTGATGCGATCTGTGCGAGCACCTTGAACCAGAGCTCGCGCCGCACGGTCATGTTGAGAAAGCCAGGTGGCGCGATCTCGACCCGATCGAAGATCTGGTGAGCCTGATCCAGATTGTCGAGAATCGCCTGCGCGACGTCCTTGGGCGGACGGTGCTCGATAGACGCGAGACTCATGGCCATGGTGGTTGCGAGATCACCCCATTCCGGGCGCTTGGGAAGGTCCAGTACGATGGGAGGCCCGTCAGTTGTGGCCAACTGCCCCTTCTGCCTGGCTTGCTCAATCGCCTGCCGCAGTGCCTCCGTGACCTGTTCACGGACGATATCCTGAGGCACCCTGTACTCCTAACTTGGCTTGTTTCAAGAAGAAAACGACGGGAGCGAATCTAACATAACTTATCCGACAGAACAAGGTAACGGCTGACGAATGATGTGACCGACTGCGTTACCAGGCCCCTCCACTGGCGAGCAGCTTGCGAGCGAATTCCAAATCAGGCGCTGTGTTGATATTGAAGAATGAGAGTAATTGCGGATCGACCGTCTTCAGAGCTGATTCCTCAACCAGCCGGACGCGCAGACCCTCCACGCGCGTCAACTCCTGCACTTTCAGCTGCTGCGCCTGGGCCATACGCTCAAGATGCGGCAGGCAGGCCTTGGAGTACACCGCGTGCATTGGCTGAAGACCGATTGCCAGCCTGGCCATGGCAACATCGGCCTGCGCATCCAACGTGGCCATGCGCGTAATTGCGTCTCGGTTCAGGAACGGCATGTCACAACCAACTGCAAAAATACGGGACGCCTTGGCATGATGGAGCCCGGTATAGAGCCCCCCTAGGGTGGCGCAGTTGGGGATGAGGTCCGTGACAACACGGGCCCCCTGCAGAGGCAGCCCTGGATCGGGTTCGGCCAGGACGACCAGGACTTCTTCAAACAGGTCCTGCAGGACATTCAGGGCTCTCTCAAATAGGGTCTGCCCGCCGAGTTCGACTCGGCGCTTGTCCTGCCCCATTCGCTTGCTCCTGCCTCCGGCAATGAGAATACCGGTGATGCCCTGCAGTCTCTGTCCCATCGCACCCTCGTGAAAAATAAAGAGGGGGTGGGTTTAACCCCACCCCCTCTTGCGTTCACCCGCTTGTGGCGGGAAGGGCTTAAACCTTCCCCTTTTTGCGGTTTGCCCGCCGAGTCAGAATCCACCCTTCCAGAGTCACGATACCCACCGCGATCAGGGTCGGGTAGATGTACGTCTCCTTCGGGATCGGTGGCTGCAGCACGAGATAGTAGAACGCCGACACGGCCATCTTGCGGCCCGCGTCACCATTGTGGCCATCCCACGCGAAGAACACGGTCGGGATGTAGCGTCCCACTTCGAACTTCACATCCTCGTCGTAGTCAGCCTTCAGCGGGCGACGGACGAGCAGGGTCCACCGGCCATCCTTCCACTCCGCCTTGGCTTTCAGCTTCTCGGTGTAGTCCTCTCGATCCTCAAAGTCCTTGTCCCAGCCGGTACCGGTAAAGGCGCGGATCGAGCCGTCCGCTTCCCATTTCACGAGATCCACGGGGTATTTCTCGTCCCCCCACAGATAACGCGGCTTCTCCGGAGGCGGCAGCTCCTGCCACTTCACCGGGAACTGAAACGCGAACGCGTCGTTATACACCTTGTACTTATTCTGGTTATCCGCCATGGACCCAGCCTCACCCGTCTTCGGCGCCTGCTCCTTCACGCCATGCGCCTCGACGTTGACCTCGTTCGGGGCCCAAGGAAGCTTGCCCTCGGCCTTGCTGTTGGTCCGGTCATCCCACTGGAACAGGAACGCAATCTGCTTTTCCTTCTCACTGTACATCGACTTCACCCAGACATCGTCGAGACGATTGACGAAATTCCGGGGCTTGTGAGTGATCTGCCCACCAAACAACACGATCCGGCGCTCGCGCTTCTGCCAGAGTTCGTGGTCTGGATCGTCCGGGATTTCCCCATCCACTGCGCCAGACAAAATCACGAATTTCACTTTGGGCTTGTCCGTCAGTGGATCGATCGGCATCGGCTCACCCTTCGCGTCACGCTCACAGAGCGAGTTGACGTAGTTGGCGATGTGCCAGCGCTCCTCCACCGTGGTGTTATCTGCAAACGACGGCATCGGCGTACCGTTCACACCCGTCGAGAACGTACGGAAGATGTTCTTAACGTTGTACGGTTCCTGCCGGCTACCGCGGAAGTTCCAGCACTTGTGCCAGTCGGCCGGCTGGATTGCAAAGCCCCAATCGTCTTTTAGGTTGAAGGCGTTGCCGTCGCCGCGCCCATCTAAACCATGGCACTCGACGCACTTTTTATCGGTAACCAGCTGCTTGCCCTTTTCGATGCTCTCCGGGCTGTACTTGACCTGCGCCTTCAGCACCTCATCCCAGTTCAGTACCGTCTGGGTTTCCGTTGCCTTGTCGTCGAAATGCCGATCCTTCACTAATTGGGTTGTCACGAAGGACAGCACTTGCTGGCGCTGCTCCTGCGTTAGGATGCCCTCCCAGGAGGGCATTGCCGAGCCGGGCAGGCCGTGCGTCAGCGTCTCGAACAGGTCGTTTTGGCCCTTGACGGGCTTCTTCGCGTCGAACAACGGCAACTCACCACTAGCCGTGTGGCGAATCTTGAACGTGCCCTGGTTG
Organism: Nitrospira sp.; assembly: GCA_016873435.1. Taxonomy (NCBI): domain Bacteria; kingdom Pseudomonadati; phylum Nitrospirota; class Nitrospiria; order Nitrospirales; family Nitrospiraceae; genus Nitrospira; species Nitrospira sp. The sequence continues at coordinate 86,901 of VGXF01000007.1, read as the reverse complement.
AAGTTGCGTGGCCGCGGCCAGAGACGGTCGGCGGCAGGCCCATTGCCTGCCCCATCGACACCGTGACACCACACGCACTTGGTGAAATAGACGCGCTTGCCGGCTTCGATCATTTCTGCCGAAGGTAGTGGCGCCAGTTCACCTTTCTTGAAGCCCTGGGGCAGTCCACCATTCTCCTGGGCAAAGGTCGTGAGGTCGGCGCTTCCCGACATCATCGTGATCCCCGCAACAGCGGTCAGGACCAGGAGTGCTTTTTTTGAAAAACGTACTTGGTTCATGGCATTCCCTTTCACTGATAGCTGCGGGATTAATCCCATGTCCGCGGATAATAGCCTGTGTGCCAGTATTCGAACAGCACAACCTTCCAGATCTCATCCGTGGTCAGATGTTGCTCCCACGGGGGCATGACTGACGCCCAGGGGAATCCTTCGCGCGGCAGTCCGATCCCACCCTTTGCGACGCGCCAGAAGATGAAGGTCTCCTGGAGCTGGGCAATTGTGCCTGGGTCCGTGAAGTTTGCCGGAATCGGGTTGAACGCAAAGGCATGCAGCCCGCGACCGTTTAGATTGTCGCCATGGCAGAAGTGGCAGTTCTGGTAGAAGATCTCGCCGCCCTCGCGGACGTTCTTGAGATAGCCCTCGGCCTTCTCATCCCATGGGTTGGCATTGGGCTGCATCAGACGGCCCATCGACTGTTCGACAATTAGCTTGTTGCTGTATTCCTGATCATACTTGCCTTCCATGTTGACCCGGTAGGGATTCTGCGACGTCTGGAGCACGTAGGTCTTGCCGTGGAGCTTGGTGCTGGCCGGCGGCGCTGGATGCACCGTGCGGAGCTCAATTGGCTCGTCCACGTCCGAACCCGCACCCTGCGGGATGAACGACTGATAGGAGAAGCCCCAGAGCGCGATCGGAATGGCAATCAGGAAAAACGTCCGCAGCCCCTTGTGCATGGGGGTAATGGCGTCCATGACGTTCAGGATCGGCTGGCGAAATTTCTTCCAGTCTTCCTCGTTGCTGGACATCCACATAAAGACGGCAATCAGCGACACCGTCCCGTACATGGCGCGCACGCTGAATGGGATCGGTGGATAGACCCGGAATTTCAGGTACAGGAGAATAAAGGCCCAGAACAGGATGCCCTGCCAGAACCGCTGCATCCCCATGCCCATTGAGTTCAGCGTGTAGCTGAGACCCGTGAAGCCGGCCACAAAGATGGCCAACTCAAAGATCATCTGCATGGGCATATAGCCCTCGACCAGATGCACCATGTCGGACTTCAAGACGCCGAAGATCATCCCGGTCAGGATGAGCAGGGCGATGATTCCGATGACGGCGCCCACTCCCATTAGTGCTTTCATATCTTCACTCCTTAAATAGACCGATGGACACGACGATTAGGAAACCTTCGGTGGCGGAGCGCCTGCTTTTACCTGAGAGAGATAATCCACGATCTTCTTCAGGGCACCCGCGCTCAGCTTCTGCCCAAACACCTTCGGCATCGTGTTATCCGGAAATCCCTTAACCACATAGGCGCTAGGAGCCACGATCGACTCCATGATGTAGTCCGGGGTTGTCTTGGCCATGCCCTTGTAAGCAGGATCATGGATCCGGTTCGGAGCGTTGGTACCTTCTTCGAGCTTCGGCCCAATGGTGCCCGTTGCCCCTGCAATACCCGGAATGGTGTGGCAGGACACGCACTGCGCCTTGGCGAAGATCTGGTCCACGGGCTCTGTCCCATCCGCCAGCAGCGACGTGGGGCCGGCGGCCGCCTTGTCATCCTGCTGCTTTGGCCGGTCGGCTTCCGGAATGAACTTTTCGTACGATTTGATGATCTCCTCGTAACTTGGCGCCTCTTTACCCTCCCGAACATAGAGCCAGGTATCGACCGCGGCCAGCTCAGGGAGCGAGAGAGAGATTGGTGGCTTGTGAATCTTAGGCATCGGGCTTTCTTTGTCGTTCGTGCCCTTGACGCCGAAACCGGCCGCGACATAGCAGTTCGGGCAGGAATGCGATTCTGCAATATATTCCTGAACCGTGGTCCCGGTTCCGCATCCGGGGCACGCTTCTTTGTCGGCATATGCGCGCTTTTGCGGCTCCCCCTTATGGTAGTTTGGATCCGTTAGCCGCTCCTTTTCCGCGCGCTCGGGCAGCCCGAACAGGTTTGGCGCCCGCTCGCTCAGAAAACCCTTTTGGAAACCGTGGCACAGGGGACACTGCCCCTTCCCAATCGCGCCCTGGACAGAACTCTGGCCGATCCCGCCAAAGATGATTTTCTCCCCCTCGTCCGCCAACTGCTGCGATGTCATCGAGCTAAACTCGAGTTTTTCTTCCTTTGGGGGAAACCCACCCTCGACCTGCGGCAGCCAGTTCCCGTATCCGGACAGAGCCGCGGCCACCAAAAACATGAACCCCCCGATCTTCAGCAACGCGCTAACCTTGGAATAGTACAGCGCCATCATGAAGGACATCGCGGTAATCATGACCAGCGACACCGGCAGGAGGCGGGATTCGGCGAAGAAATTGATTTTGTAGTTGGCAATGGCGATGAAGAGCATAACGGAGGCCAGTATGCCAATAAAGAGCTTGAAAGCCCCGTTTTTGTTTCCCTTGGCAAACTGGTACACCAACAGCCCCGCCAGGATTGCTAGGACCTGCCATCCCATACCTAATGCTGCGACAAACAACTCTTTCACTTTCGAGCCCTCCTTAATCCTGTCCCTGCCGGGGCAAGATCGTCAGATAATGAGTCCGCTCAAATAATACTCAGTGCCCGACCGCAGGCGCGGCAACCCCGCGACCCGCCGGGACCTTGGCTTCGACCGTCGCCTTCTTGGCACCCAGCGTGCCCAGCCAGAACACAAAGAGAATGCTGATCCAGAAGAACATCACGTTGAACGAAATCATGTTGGCCGCAAACCCGACCGTGTGCGTATACGCCCATGGCGAGTTATCGCGCATGATTTCATTGACGTGCCAGAACAGGCGGACCGAGGACCGGATGTAACCCATCAGGCCCATCATCCATGTAAACGCCGTCGCCAGCATGATGATCGCATATTGCGAACGCGCCGAAATCTTGCCCCACTCGATCGGCCCCATCTGCTTGGCGCCCTTCAGCATTACACCATTCAATGCGGTCATGAAGAAGAGGCAGGACAGGGTCGTTGCCACTTGAGGCACCGACAGACCCACCCGAACGTTGGCCGGGATGTAGTAGCCATAGACGGCCAGCCAGATGATGTTTACGTAGGCGAACCCGAAGAACACCCCCATGAAGATGTTCCCGAACTTCTTCCAGGACACCATCGGTTCCTTGTTGCCGCGCATGTACCAGACGAAGCTCAACACGGTCGTCGTGATGATCGTGTTGATGCCGCCGTTCTTGGCCGACATGACCCCATAGTTACCCAGCACCGGGTGCTGCTGCCCACCCATCGCCTTCAATTCGGCGGGCGTCATGACCATGGTATGCGGGGTGATGAACACCAGGAAGCCGCAGACCAAAACAAACACAAGATACTTGATGTAGCGTTGATACTTTTCCGCACCGCGCATCCGCCCGAGCGCCTGCCAGAGGTAGTAGTTGGTGCTTAGGAACAGGATGCCGATCATGGTCGCCTGGATGATGAAGAGCCACGCCAGCAGACCGCCCATCAGCGTGATGCCCATCTGCTGACGGTAGGCATAGACCTCCCGCATCAGCCAGTACCCGGCGAAGGGCAGCGGAATCAGAAACGCCACCGCGATGGCCATCGCGATGTAGCCCATCCAATCGTAGTGCGCGCGGTCCTCATCAGTCTTAGAGGAAAGGAACCGGTAGGCTGCATAGGCTGCCACCACGCCGCCGCCGAATGCCATATTGCCCAGGATGCGGTGCACGTTCAGCGGGTTCCACAGGGCTGTATGGATCACATGCCAGATATTCCCCAGGAACCGGCCCTGCTCATCCACACCGGCCGGCGACATCATGAAGCCGATCCACGAATTCGCCAGGAACATGAGCACGGTGCCGATCACATTGAGAACGACCGACATGCTCAGGTGAATCCACTTCAGGAACCCCTCCTTCATCTTGTCCCAACCGTAATAATAGATGTAGAGGGTGCCGCTCTCCGCCACGAACATCAATGCATAGATGTGCATGACCGGACGAAAGATGCTAGACAGGTAACCGAAGAACGCGGGATACAGTGTCAGAAAGGTGAAGATCAGGATACCGCCCAGGATGGCCGTCAACGAATACGCCGTTAAGCTGATCTTAACAAAGTCGTAGGCCAGCTGATCGTACTTCTTGGCCATCGCCTTATCCTTTGTTACGACGCCCATGAATTCGATGATCATACAGAAGATGGGCACCGCGAGGACAAAGCTACCATAGTACAGGTGCTGCTGGTTGGCGAACCACAGAAGAACCCGGCTCTCGAAATTATAGCGCGGGTAGTCCTTGGGGCCATCGGTTGTTTTCGGAGCCGGGGGGCCAGACACAACCCCCTCCGTCTTATAATAGACGTCGCGACCCTTTTCGACCTTGGCCTGGTCCTTCTTCTCGCTCTCAGCCTTGGCGGCAGGAGCCGGTGGCGCCTCGCCCCCTCCACTCGCCAGGGCATTCAGCGATGTGACGACCGGCAGAAGAAGGAAGCCAATCATCGCGCAGAGCGCCACGATCGACAGCATCTTCTTTCTATTATGACGACCCATGATGTACCTCCCTACACAACCCGACAATGTTCGAGCAAATTTTCAACATTACTTTCTGAAGAGATACCAGTAATCCAGTCCCTGCATGTCCATTAGAAAATGGTCCACGATATGGAAGTACGATAGCACAATCAAGACAGACACCACCACGGCATAGGCCGTGTTGTTCAGCAGGTCCGATTTCTTGCCGACGAACAACAGCACCACGCCGAGGCCGAGCAACCCGAACCAGAACAGCGGATTAGTGACGATCATCGCGTGACTCCCTTGGCAGAAAAGAGATTAAATCCGATCAGCACGGGCACTGAATACCGGAGAACCAGTAGAAGAACCACAGGCTCACCGCGCAGGTGATATAAAAAATCATCTTCCCGACTTTGACCGCCGCATCGTTCTGTGCCGCTTCCATTATGTTCTCCTATAAAGCTGCCCGATTAAGCCGTGACACCGTTTTGCTCAGTCAGTTGACAGACTTTCCAGCCCTGTGTTAAAGCTTTCACCGTTCGCGCGCAAAAATTTGGGTGTTTTCATGCAAAAAAAATCAAAATCTTTCGATATTATAGTTTTGGCTGGAATGGTTGTCAATATAATTTTGGCCGTCTTTCTTATTCTGTACTATTTCGATTTTCTGTGAGCTGCCGGCCCTTTGCCGGCCGTATTTTCCCCTCTGTAGGCCCGCCTGAAACTGCACACCGGAAGCCGATCGTTTCATCGCGAAAATCCGGCACCATCTTGTTTCGGCTGGTGACACGCACATCCGTTCCGGACGTGGTATAGCCACCGCCTCGCAGAACCTTATAGGTACCAAACTCGGGCCCCTTGGGATCGCGATCAACCGGATCATCGTAGGCGTTTTCCCCATACCAATCTGCTACCCATTCGATGACATTGCCCGCGCCATCGGCCACCCCGAACGGACTTATGTCGCGTGTGAACGATCCCACCGGCGCCGTCACGTCATACCCATCCTTCGCCACCGCCCAGTTGGAGGCCAGTGGATTGATCTCGTTGCCCCATGGCCAGAGACGCTTATCGGTGCCGCGCATGGCCTTTTCCCACTCCGCTTCGGTCGGCAGACGCTTGCCCTTCCACTTGCAGTAGGCCTCGGCATCGTCCCACGAGACATAAACCACGGGCTGATTCACACCCCGCATGCGAGCCATATTCTTCGCATAGCGGGACGGGGGGCCGGCCTTGCGATGTCCGGTCGCAGCGACAAACATCTCGTACTGACGATTTGTCACTTCGTATTTATCAATGGTATAGGGCTCGAGGTGAATCGTTTTGATCGGCTGTTCGTCAAAGCCACCGGCCAGCGTCCCTCGCATGAACGGACCGGCGGGAATGGGCACCATCGTCTCCTCAACCGGCAGGTCATCGGCACCGGACACGCGGACATCCGCCAGCGGCGCTTCCGGAAGGTCCGGCTCGATCGGAGGCAGCTGCGTCCCACGCAGAATTCCTAGGATCGGAAAACTGGCGAAGATTGCCACCGCCACGAGCATCGCGATTTTGAATCGGGTTTCAATCATGGCCGTCGGAACAGCAAGGCCACGGGGCCGTTGAGACTCAGGAGGTTTTCCGGGACGGACCGCGCTTGACTTCCTCAGCATCGCGCGCGCACCGGATGCCGATTGTACTGTCCGTCCGCCACATTTTGGCCTGGAACCGCTTCGACAGCCTGGCGTTGTGCGCCGTCTCCCGCCACGAACCGCCTCGGATGACTTTCAGATCCTTATCCTCCGGTCCCGGTGGGTCACGAAACGGTGCCTTTTTATAGTAGGCTTCGTCATACGAATCCGCCACCCACTCGGACACGTTGCCCGTCATGTCGTAAACCCCATAGGGACTACGGCCTGCCTCCAGCGCACCGGGGGGCGCCAGATATTGGTAGCCGTCCTCCTTGCCATCCACGTTGGCATAGCCCGGCGCAAACTCATCGCCCCAGGCGTAGCGCCGCCGGCCTTCGCCGCGTCCGGCCTTTTCCCATTCCGCCTCCGTCGGCAGGCGCTTGCCCGCCCATTTGCAATAGGCCTCCGCATCCTGCCAGGACACGCCGATGGCCGGCAGTTCCGGCTTGAGAATTTTTGACTGGTCGTCCTCGAACACCGGAAATCCCGGCTTGCCCCGTTTGGCCATCTTCAAAAACTGTTCATAATCGGCCTGGGTGACTTCCTTTTTATCGATGTAATAGCCTTTCAAATAGACCTGCCGTTCAGGCGTCTCATCGGGATCGCCTTCTGAGCTGCCCATCGTAAAGGGTCCCTCAGGAATTTGGACCATCTCGCGGCCCTCGTCGCCCACCAGGGTCTTGTACATGGAGAAATCCCGCGCGGCGGCAGGTGCCACCGCCTTGTGCTCCGTCTTGATCGACGCAAGTACCTTGCGCTGCTCCTTCACCTTGTACGACTCGTGGACCAACAGCCCGATCATCAAGGCGAACGAAGCGAAGACAAAGATGATCGACCCGATAAGGACGCCTTTGTTCTCCATACGCGCCTACAGTTCCTTTCCTGCTTCCGGCTGGGGATCAGCCGGCGGGGCCGCCAGCTTCCGCTCCGCCCTCATGTCCAGCAACATGGAGACCTGCACACCGAGAAAACCGCCCATCGCCGCGCCCGCGCCGGCGCCCCAGGAAATTTTTTCGATCCCGGCCAGGAGCCAGGCCAGCAGCCCTCCCAGGATTGTCCCGATCAGAATACTGACCAAAAACCGCCGCCCGCCCAGCCATCCCACCACCAGGCCGAGTACAATGCCCAACAAACCGGTTACGGGAATGGCACTGTCGCCCATGAACCAGCCGATCAACACCCCGACCGTCCCCATCACCACCGCCCCAAAGACCATGTCCATGGTTTGGCGGAACCCGGATGACGGGGATTCTGCGTGCGTCAATTCCATCAGACTCAGGGCGCTGACACGATGATGGGACCGAAGTCCACTTCGACGCCGGGCCCGCCCTGCACCGAAATGCCCCAAGCTTGGGTGGCCGGTTCGTGCCGATGGATCCGCTTAAAGTCCTCGTAGGCGTTCACGCGCTGCTCCACCCACTCACCCAATTCTTTTGTCCCCCTCTGCAACACGATCTCGGAAGCATCAAAGAGGCCGCCCTCCGTCGTCGTGCCGACCTCCTTGGTCATGCTCCACACGTATTTGGTGGCGACGGGGATCACCATCAAATCCGTATCCAGCGACACGAACACCGAGGCGACCGGATCGGCTCCAGCCGGCGCCTGCCGCACGCGCCAACGCCACGTCACGATCGGCATAGCCTTGGGATCCCAGGCGATCCGCTTGTACACCCGCTGATCGGCGCTCTTGGCCGCCAAGAACGTCAAGCCTTTTTCGGTGTGAATCGTATACTGCGTTTTGGCTTTCGCCTCCTGGCGTTGAGCCTTCCAATTGACCGGAAATCCACTGTCGTCCTTGGCACTGTAATCGTCCAGCACCAGCGAACTGCCCGCTGACTGGACCCAGGCCGGCGCGGCACACAGGCAGAGCGCAAATACTGCACGGGTGAACACCGAAACCGTTGCGCGCGTCATGACGGTTGTGCCTCCTGCGAAGACGACGTAAAGAGCGGCTGCTTCTCGGGCGCGACATCCATTTCCGGCAGCGACCGCTGATCGCGGCTGCTGAGCCAGAACAGCAACAGCGCCGCCAGCCAGAACACGATCATATTGACCGTCACCATCTTGGCCGCAAATGCCAACGTCGGCGTGTAGGCCCAGGGCGAGGCGTCCGGCATGAGTTCACTGACGTGCCAGGCGAGCCGGCCGGATGACCGGATATACCCCATCAAACCCATGACCCAGGTAAACGAGGCCGCAAGACCAAACAACGTGACCATCCCGCGTACCGACATCTTACCCCATATGACACCGCCGTGCACGACGGCCCCGCAAAGCATGGCGCGATTGATCAGCAGGCCGACCACCACAACCGTCAGCGTTGTGACCGCCTGCGGCGACGAGAGCGCTACACGCACGCTAGCCGGTACGTAGAATCCGTACACGGCCAGCCAGATGATATGCGCCATACCCACGCCGAACAGTACAAAAAGCGCCACATTCCCCTTGCGCGCCCACGGCACAACGATCGTCCGATTAGCACGCCGATAGAAGATGTAGCTCAGGGCGGTCAGGCAGATCATCACGTTGACCGCACCGTTCTTAGCCGACATCACGCCGTAGTTGCCGACCACCGGATGCTGCGCACCCCCCATAGCCTTCACCTCGCCGGCCGTCATCATCACCGTGTGCGGCGTCAGCCAGACGAAAAGGCAACCGGTGAGCCCCAGCACGAGATATTTGTAGGCCTGTTCGTAGCGATGGCCGCCTTGCAGCCGCCCCATGCTCTGCCACAGATAATAATTGATGCCAAGGAACAGCACGCCGATCAGCAGCGCTTGCACGACAAAGAGCCAGGTCAGCAGGCCGCCCATCATCGTCACGCCCATGCTCTGGCGGAACGCATACACTGACTTCATCAGCCAGTAACCCGCGAAGGGCATCGGCAGTAGCGCAATCACCGTCACGATCAAAAACACCGCCCCGACCCAATCGTAGTAGGCACGCTCGTCCTCCGACTTGCTCGTCAGGAACCGATAGGACGCGTAGGCCAGCACCACGGCTCCGCCCGACATGATGTCAGCCAAGAACCGGTGCACGTTCAGCGGATTCCAGAGCGCCGTGTGCATGAGGTGCCAGACGTTGCCGAGAAAGCGCCCCTGTGCATCCACGCCTGCCGGTGACATCATAAAGGCGATCCAGCTGTTGGCCAGAAACAGCAAGACCGCGCCAAAGACGTTACAGAGAATGCCGAGCGCTGCATGGCACCACTTGAGGGCTGGGCTGGTCATGCGGTTCCACGTATAGTAGTAGGCAATCAGGCAGAGCGCCTCCGCGTTGAAGATGAACGCGTAGACCGGCATCATCGTCCTGAACGTCCCACCCATGTACTTCATGAAACTCGGATAGAACCAGATAAAGAGTCCCAGCATCAGGCTGCCGACCACTGCCGTCAGCGACAGAGCCAGCAGGGCCACGCGGAGAAAATCGCGCGCCGTCTGATCATAGCGCACCGCGGCTGCACGGTTGCGCGTGACGAGGCCGGCGAATTCTAGGATGACGCAGAAGATTGGCAGCGCGAGCACGAATCCGCCAAAGTAAGTGTGCTGCTGGGTGACAAACCAGGTGAGCGTGCGATTGTCCAGCGAGCCGTAACGCGGATAGGTCGAGGGATCACCCGCCGGCGCCACTGGTCCGGCGGGAATACCCGCCGTCTTGTAGTAGACGTCAGTTGCTGTCTCGAAAGAGGCCCCCGTATCGGTCGCACGCGTGACGCCGAACGGAACGGCGAGCAGCACCAGCACAACCGCCAGCGCCACCCACACAATCGATTGCGACACACGATCCTGTATCATGAACTGTGCTTTCCTGCCGCAGCCGAGTGTGCGGCAACAGCGGCCATCGCTTCCGGAGGCGGCCCCCCCTGTCCCAGTGTCGGCTGCTTCGACACAATACTCATCACAAACGGACAGCGCAACAGGGATGGCGGCACGATCTGGCGTAGTTGATTTTCAACCTGCCGTCGGTGGCCGAGGGAATAGCAGTAGCCCGCCATCTGGGCGGCTACGGCACCTGCAATCAATCCGCGAATCAGGCCACCGGTGACGTCGGCCTTCACCACAAACCAGACTACGCCCGCCCATGAGAGATAATAGGTCGCAGCAAAGGCCAGTCCGGGCCACCACCAATAGCGAAACAACTCCGTCCATCCGGCCGCGTGCATCATGCCCCGCCAGCCGCCCGGCCGTTGCTCCCCCATCAAATGGGCCCACGCGGCCAGACTGCCGGCACAGAGCGTGACCACAGCGAACTGGGCGAGCCCTGTTGCCGCCAGATCATGCACCGCACCGAGCCCGACGGCCGTCATGGCCCCGGCGAGAGCCGGCAGCAGCGTCCAGGTCGCCAGCATGTTGGGACGGGCCACGATCGCGTCACGAAAACTGGCGCCGTCGGGGAAGGTCACGACCGGCTCGCCCTGCCGCTGCAACAGGCGCACGTGGCCGATCTCGAAGGCATCGCGTGCGACCGACGTACAGGCAATGATGATCGCCATCATCGCGGGCCCGTCCGGATGCTGGAGGTAATCATAGTTGGCCAGCAGCCTCAAGAGAGCCAGTACCATCAAGGACAGTTGCACGCCATAAGCGAACCCGATCCAGCCGGTGAGCCAGACCAAGCGCCGCAAGCCATCCTCACGCCACACCTGCGCCACTGCCGCACGCCGTCCGACGAGATAGGAGCCGATCGCTGTGGCCGCCGATACAGCGCCGCTTACGGCTAGCAGGACGAGCGGATCGGCCAGCGGTAAAAAATATTTCGCGGCGCGGTAGATCGCAAACGCCACCATACCGGGCACGAACATCACCCAGCGCTTGCGCGCACGCACGGCATCTGCCGTCACGACCAGCGACAGGGAGGGCAACACTCTGAGCGCCATCCGGTGCAGCATTTCAGCCCTTCGCCGCCATCCCGAAATACTTGGCCTTTACTTCTTCCATCAACGCCACCGCCACTTTTGATTGGCCCCGCTCCAGCGCCGTCCGCTCCAACTCCTGTTTCGCCATGGCCCGCACCGGCCCCGGCACACGTTCCAGCCGCTGCTCCGCTTCCGGCTCCCAGTCCACAGTGCCGCCGTTGCGTGCCTGCGCTAGCACCGTGAAGGTGATGACACGCTGCTGCTTCGAGCGCGCGTAGTCTTCGGCCTCTTGTCGGACGACCGGCGCGACATAGGGCGGCATGCGGTCGAGCACGTGCCGGGCCTCGTCGGTCCACAGGAGCCGGTCCACGAGTTGCTCCGCCTCAACAGCGGGCGCGTCCGTACCGACCATCCAATGACAGCCACAACATTCGAACCGCACAAACCACCCGCTCGAACGTTCCTCGACGCCTTGCGTGTGCATCCAGCGCCCGCAACCGCAAGTAAGCATTAGTCCCCGTCCCCCTCAGAATGTTCAAGCTCGACTCTCAGCGAGGCCGCAGTGGGCGAGAAGGCGAGGCGTACCGTTTTGCCGTACGGTGTGCCTTTGAGCGACACGCCAGCAACGCTGGAAACCATTTTCAACATTCGGTCAGCCAATTTTACCCGGAAACAGGATGTAAAGCATCGTGTACGTGGTGGTGCCGGTTACGAACAGTACGCAGTAGACGATCATTGTGAAGGTACCCAGCGCCCGGTGCCGCCGCTCAGCGTTTGGCCAGACGCGCTGTATGGCCATCTCGATGCTGAACACAATCCCGATCAGGATGAGAAAGCCGAGATAGACGTGGAGCTTGCGGAGCGAGAACCCAGCCGTCATTACCCGCGAGAGAAACAGGCCGATCAGCACCGCTGCGATGGCCCCGAAAATTTTCCCGACCTTCCCCCATGACGTCTGCAACGTGTCATTACGAAGGGTTCGCTGACCGTTGACAATTGTCTGAGCCCGAAAACCCAGCACGATCATGTAGACGGCCATGACGATGCCGATGATCACTAGGCAGATGTGTAGCGTCAAGACGGGAATAAACACATAATCGTACAACGCCTGCGAGCCGCCGAACCCCTCCTTGCCCTCAAAAGCCAGCACGCCCAACGAGCGAAACAAGTAATAACTGGTGAAGAAGGCCAGCATGGCGATCATGCCACTCAGCATCAGCCAGTGGTGTGCGTTGCCTTGCCGGTGCTTGGCCTTCACCCAACCGACCACAAAAAGCGCCGTGAAGAGCGTGGCCATGAGCTGGCTTAGGTCCGCCCCCATCGTGGCGTGCGTGCCGAAAAAGCCCGATTGCTTCAGAAATTCCGCCATGCCCATGCGTTCCTCGTATCTTGCAGACGCATCACGTTTTACGCTTTTACGCCCTGCACCACCGCCGTTGGTTCCAATTCGGTCACGCCACCGAAACCCGCGTGGCTCATCCATCGGATCGCGTCCGCTGTTTTATAGCAGCGTCCTGCTTCCGTGTTCACGAGAATGTGGACGGCGAAGGCCGTCGTCCAGGCCGGGCTGGTACCGGTTACATTGAGAAACCGATCCTTGATGATTAGCCGACCGCCGGACATGAGATGGCCGTGGACTTTCTTGACGATCGCCTCGTTCGCTGCATCGTCCTGATAGTGCAGAATATCCGACATCAGCACGATGTCATACGGGCCGCCGAGCGCATCCTGATTGAAATTCCCTGCCTTTAACGCAATTCGCCCTTCCAAGCCCGCCTGCTTGACCGTCCGCTCCGCCACCCTAAGCGTCTGTGGCAGATCGAAGACCGTCGCTGTCAAATTGGGATAGACCGTACAAAAGGCGATGGCGTTGGTGCCGGCCCCGCCGCCCAGATCGAGCAGCGTCTTCGCCTCCTCCAGTTGCAATCGTTTGGCCAGCGACGGCCCGCTCTGCTCCCCGATCCGATGCAGGACGGAGAGTACGCTGGCGCCCAGTTCAGGGTCAGTTTCGAACACATGTTTCTTGACCGGTGACCGTCCAGTCCGGATCGCGTCCTCCAGCCTTCCCCAGTTGTTCCATTCCGCGTCGTGCAGCAGCAAGAGGTGGCCGATGTAGGACCCCGCGGTCTTCACAAGATGGGTCTGCGCCACGGCGGTATTGGCAAACCGATCGCCGTTCTTCGTCAGCACACCGATTGCCACCAGCGCGTTCAGCAGCAACTCCAGCGTCCGCGCGTCCGCACCGATCCGTTGCGCGACCTCGACCGCGGTTTTTGGTTTGGCGTCAATCGCGGAAAACAGATCCAGCCTGACCGCGGTCAGCAGAATCTTCGTTTCCCAGTAGTAGCCGAGCTGGAAAATTTCGGCCAGTGAGAGTTCCCGTGGCACGTCGATCCTCGATGGCGCGGGGCATTTTGACTAGCAACTGCTTTATCTTACCCAGAGGCCGAACGCAAAGGCAAGAAAGGCGGACCGGGCCCAAAAACACAGCGGGCAGCGGCCTCATCGGCCGCTGCCCGCTGCAAACGCCTCGCGTTCGCGAAGACCGTCTTACTTCTTCTTCAGCTCCTGGTTGACCGAAGCCTTGCCGCCGTCGGTCACATCCACTTCGATCTCGGTCCGCATCCCCTTGCCGTCGCCGGGGTGCCAGATCACGAGCTTGTGCTTACCAGCCGGCACATCCTTGATCTCAAACGACCCGTCCTTGCCCGTGACCGCGAAGTGCGGGTTGCTCACCGGCAGGAAGAACGCCTGCATGAACTCATGCTGGTCGCACTGCAGGCGGAAGAACGAGCCGTTCTTCGCCTTGCGCATCACGGCCGGCTTGTCCAGCTTGGACCCCTTCTCGGCCAGACCGATGTTGAAGATCGTTGACGAGCTGGCCCCCATCACTTCAAAGGAGTGCGGATTGTGCAGCACGCCCTTGACCGACTTGGGGTCATCCGGATCCGCGTCCGTGTTCTCTACACGGAAGCTCTTCATCGGAACCACAACGCCCGTGTACGGCTGGAATTCACAGAACGCCGCGATAACGTCCGTGCCCTTGAAGCCGTCGATGAACGCCTGGTCGTCAATGTCGGCCACCGCCACCACGGCGCCCGCCAGACCGCCGCCGTTCACGGAGATCGTCTCGAGCAACCGCTTGTCGCCCTGCGAAAGTTCCTTTTTCGGAATCTTCGGGCAGAATTTCGGGTTCGGGAACTTCGCGAAGGAGAACTCCTTCGACTCAGTCTTCCCGCCGAACGTCACTTTGCCCGCGACTGAGCCGCCGGCAAACGACGTGAGGGGCATGGCGAGAACCGCCAGGGCCGCCACAGCCACAATAACCATCAGACCCTTCTTCATAACGCTGCCTCCTTGTGATGAACAAACAAACCGACAAACGTGCAAAACGGTTTCGGCCTCCGAGTCTGTTTCGCAACCGTGTGAGGGGACTCGCCCGTACTGCTGGTGGGTCCTTCGCGGTTTTGAAGACGGTGAAGTATATAAAAATTTAGGGGGGAAGTGTCAAGCGGAAAGCCGTGAACAGACTCAGGGGGCCTCTCCATGCCCCGCCTTCCCATCCAACACGCGAATCAGGGCCGCGGCGGCCGTGGCCCGGACCGCCTCATCCTGGTCATGCAACACCTCTTTGAGCATCCCCATGCCATCGGGAAGGCTCATATGCCCCAGTACACGGGATGCAGACATGCGCGGTAGCGGCAGTGGATCCTGTAGCAGTTCCTGCAAACCCTCGACCGCGCGATTCAACGAAGCCCCTTGCCCTTTGGACAGAGTCCTGGCGATCCGGGACCGGACGCTCGGCTCCTTGTTGCGCAGCACGTCGCGGACAGTATCGGCCACGGCCTCGTAGGGCGCCCCGAACTCCATCAGCACCGCCACGGCATCGGCCTGTACGCCAGGATTCTTGTCGGACAACAAACGGGTGATCTCGTTTGTCAAGCCGGTGGCATGCAGTTTACCCAAACTGAGCACCGCCGAACCGCGGACGGCGGGGATCGGATCATGCAGCGCCTTGACCAGAATTGGTACCCCCTTCTTCTCCCCCAACTCCCCCAATCCGGTCATGACCGCGGCGCGCACCGAGGGTTGCTTGTCGCCAGCGGCGGCTTCAAACTCCGGAAAGGAGGCGGTGCGTTTCAACGAGGCCAACGCAAGCAACGCCGCGCTGCGCTCGTCGGGATTACCGGATTTGGCCGAAGCCGCCAACCGTTCCCATCCCGTTGGCTGATTCAATGTGGCCAGCGCAGCCGCAGCGGCCACCCGCACGACTGGCTCGCTGTCCTCGAGGAACGGCTCGACCACGCCGGCCTTCGATCGATCGCCCGTTTTGCCGTAGGCCTTGAGCGCGTATTTGCGCACGTAGGCCGCCTGATCGTGCAGCGCGGCCTCGAGCCGCGGTGAGCGTCGCCCGGCTTCGAGTTGGCCCAGTCCCTCCACCGCCAGCGCCCGTACCTGCCCCGATTCGTCGGTAAAGGCGCCTTCAAAATAGGGTACCGTCTCCTCCGATTCGATTTCCTTAAGCGCCGTATACCCGGCACCCCGCATCTGCACCCGCATGTCCTTGAGCATCGGGACAATATAGCTGAGGGCTACCTCGCGCAGCAGCGCCGGTTCATCTTTCTTGCTCAACCGCGTCAGCGCATCATATTCGGCTAACGCATCCGTCCCGCGAAAGAGCTTGGCTAGCGTGCGCGCCTTCCACCGGCGGACGTCGGGAGCATCGGCCTTGATGGTCTCGATTACCGCGAGCGCTTTCTCGTACTGCTGGGCCTTGAAGGCCGTTTGGGCTTCCTTCAACGGGTCCCCGCCAGCAGAGAGGATGCCGGACGGCAACAATGCGCACAGCAGCCAGATCCCGATGCGAATTGCCACTGGGCAAAAGCGCTTTACTGGGTGCAGACGTTTAGTGCTGGAGTTCAACGAGCGGATCGATGTGAACGGATTTTCCAAGTGCTTCAAATCCAAAGCGCGGGTTATCCATCACCTGATGCGCCGTGCGGCGGCCGGCCGGCGCCTTCATGGAAAAATCGACGGTGGCCGCCCCCGTCGGTTTCACAACGACGATCTCCTCCGACATCGTCCCGACGTAGGGATGCCAGGCCATGATCCGGTAGCTGCCAGGCGGCACATTCTCAATCTTGTAGGAGCCCGCCCCGTCTGTAATCGCATAATAGGGGTTGGACACCGCCAGCCCCCAACTTAGCATGTAGGCATGGAAACCACACTGCATCACGAACAGATTGCGGTTTTTCGTGAGGCTGACCGACTCCAGCATCGACGGACCGGGCATGTGCCTATGGGTGGCGTGCAGATTGCCTCGCTGGTGATGGGCGTTCATCGGCAGCGGCGAGTTGAACAGCACACGCGGACCTAGCTGTTGCGACGTCTCGTAGGCCTGAACGTCGTGCATGACCGGGTCCATGTTCACGACCTCCACCGCGTGCCCGCTGCGGACCACCGTGACAAAGGGCTGAAACTGGCAGTCCTGCGCCTCGATGCGCGGCACCGACATGTCGAAGGGCCGGCCCTTCTCGATCCCCTCCACCGTCACCACAACATCTTTCAATCCGCCCCGCTGATCGATAGCGAAATCGTACAGCAGCCGCCAGCCGGTGCCGTTGGAAATCCGCCCGCAATATTCCGGGTCGGGAAAGGTGATGAGGTTGAAGCCCTGCGAGGTCGGCGTTGGCTGGCCCTGGAGCGTCACCGTGCCGGTGATCGTCCCGCCATACTGGACCTCGACGACTTCATACGCGAAAGCTGGGGCCGCGACGAGTGCCGCGCACACCGCAAGCCATGCGATGTGTTTTGAGAAAATCATGCGCGCAGAATGCCTGATCGTGACCGCTTTTTCAACTCCGCCACATGCCCTAGGCACAAAAAAACGGGGGAGCCGTGCTCCGGCTCCCCCGTCTGTGTCGTCCGTTTGATTACTCGAACGCGCGTCTTACCGCGTCGCGACCGGCGTCACGTGAGCCGGCGGCTCCGACTCCGCGCGCTTGGATCCCGCCGCAGCCCCCGACAGTGGCAGCAACCGCTGATCGCCCGACGGGAACACACGGAGATAACCCCACTGTCCCGACTGGGAGTACGGCAGCCGCTGGTTGCTGTAGGCGTAGTCGCCGGACAGCTTGTACGGACCGCCTGCCGACGGAATGAACGCATCCATGACTTCCGAGCCTGAGAACTCGACCACGCTGATCTGGTCGGCGCCCCGCATGTACGGCTCGATCGGCCACTCGTGCTTCTCGACGCTGAACATGCCGTTCTGCTCGTTGTTGACACCCAGCACGTGGATCCGGACTGGATCCCCCGCGTGCGCCTCGATGATCGGCGTTGCCGGGTCTTCAGGCTTGTCGGCCTTGCACGGCTGGAAGACTTTCCCCAGCGAGCAGCCTTTCTCCTCGCGGAACTTGTACGGCTCCGCCCGGTAGTTGACCCCAGTCAGGCCCGCCACGTTCTGCACATAGGGCATGAAACTGGTGCCGATGATGTTGTCTTCGTCCTGGAAGAACAGGGCCACGTCACGATAGTTCGAGCGGGTCTCGTTTCCCGAGATTGACCGATCGATGATGACGTCCGCCGCCCAGGCGTTCTTCAGAGAGACGTCCGCACCGGTCTTCGGGTCGCGATACTGCGAGCCCTTCGGCCCGATGATCACCGCGCCGAACAGACCGTTGCGCGGATTCGTCATCACGTTGCCCCAGTCCCACACCAGCGACGTGATTTCCCCCGTGAAGGGATCGGCGTAGTAGGTGTAGGTGCGGCTTTCGCCCGGCGCGATCGTCTGCTCGCCGCCGTTGTTGCCCACGTTCGCACCCAGTGAATCCTTGGGATCGAACGCCAACGAGATGGCTGAGAACGAGGCGCGGCCCGCTTTCATTTTGTTCTTCAAAGTCACCTTGATACAGTCCCCAACGTTTGCGCGGATCGTCAACGGCATCGGCTGTCCGCCGCTCGCCGCCGCCGCCACATCCCCCTCGAGGGCGTAAATCTTTGCCTCGGGGTTACGCAGCAGGATCTTCCGCTCGAAGTCCACCTCGATGGTCTCAGGCGCCTTCGGGTTGAAGTTCATTGTCGGGAAATCCTGGGCCACGACGTTGAACGTCTTCACAGGCGCATCCGCCGGGCACACCGGCAGCGGCGCCGGAATTTCGTTCCGCGCCGAGAAACCCGCCGGCAACTTCTGCAGATCCTTCTGCTCCTTGTCATGCACCCGGACCAGCCCCCAGCCGCCCTCAGAGAACTTTGAGGACCGGCCGTTGAAGTGGATGTAATCGCCCGCTTGGCCGCGGGGCCCGCCCGCCTTGGGCACGACGAGGTCGTACCGTTCGGCAATCCCGATGTGAATCGAGTTCTTGCGGTTTGCGTCACCCGCATAGCGCTCAGACAGGAACGTATGGCCCGACAGGGTCCAGACCATGCTCTCGTTCATGAGCGTATGCAGCAGGCGGAACACCATCGTGTCCCCCGTGTAGGCGCGCAGCAATGGGGTGTACGGGTCCCCGTGAATCTGGCTGTCGAAGATCCGGGAGGAATCCGGGTTTACCGCCAGCCGCTGGGCGATCGGTCCCGCGCGGAAGTTCAATCCGCTGCCGGTCGTATGCGTCCCGCCGTTCAGGAACGGCATGGGCGTCATATAGATCTTATCCGGCATCATGAAGGACACGGTCTTGCCCGCTTCCAGCGCCACTTCGACTGGCTGCCCGGGCGGGTTGCCAGCCGTAACGATGTTGACGGTGTGCGGCACGGTATCGTGCACCTGCACCATCAACTCGCGGAAACTGCCGTTGACGCCATGGCCCACCGGCTCGGCGGTATGAATGTCCGCCACGGGGCCGCTCCGGACTTCCTTGCCGGTCGCCGGATCATGATAGGTTGATCCGAACGGCTCGGCGATGAAGGTCCCGAAGCCGCCGTGCGGCCAGGTGGTCGCGCCGAAGGCGTGGTCGTGCCAGAACACTGTGCCCACGTCCGCATCCACCCAGAAACGCTGACGCACGAATTCCACCGTGACGATGTCACCCGCCGGGTGGTCGTTCCGCAGTGCCTTGGTGAGTGTGATCGTGTTGCCGTTGATCGCCTTGACGCGGGCAACCTCGTTACCCTTCACGTTGTCCGCGCCGACTAGGATTTCCGTGTTCACATGGAATTGGGCCGCGTTCTTCACCGCAATGCTCGTGGCCCCTTTCTTCGCGGCGCCCGTCATCGCCGTGTTCATGGGCGGTGGCAGGCCCTTCTTGTTCTTTTTCTCCAGCATCGTAAACGGCCGGACCGACTGCTCGTAGGAGAAGCCGGTGATCACGCCGTCCGACGACTGGTTGTCGAACTGCAGGAAGTGCCAGTGGGTGTTGATCTTCGACGACTGGAAGTTTGTGTAGTCGTCGTCGTCCCACTCGCTCGTCAGCGTCCAGTCCACGCAATCGTAGATATTGCCGCGGACGACCAGCGGCAACTTGAGGTCGTCGTTGGCCCGGATCGCCGCTTCCTCTTCATGCAGCACATAGATCAGGCCGTTCGGGTCCACCACGGGGGGTTCCTTACCCTGGGCCTTGGCCAGCTTGATCGGGGTTTTGATGAAGTGGACGTTGAAGTTCTTGTGACCCGCGTTTTGCGGGCACAGGCTCCATCGCCCGCTCTCGCCCGGCTTCGCCTGCTCGAGGCTCGGTTCGCCGTCCTCGTCCCGCGCAATCATTTCCAGCCACGGCGCGCCCACATGCCGGGGCGAGAACATCACCCGACGCCCAAAGTGCGGCGTCAGATGCGGCCACGCCACCTTGCCGGTCGTCGGCTCGAAGGTGATCGGATGCCGCTTGCCCGGATGGGTCGACTTGTATTTGGGATTGTCGATCGTATTCTCGCGTTCGCTCATCGCGCGATTGCCATCCCACATCCAGTCCAGCACCGTCGCGTCGTAGGCCAGCGTCTGGCCCTTTTCGTCGTCCTTATGGCCGGGCTTGCCCTGCGTCGGCAGCTGCATCTCCACCCAGTCATGGATGTTGATCACCGCCGGGTTGCCCTTCCAGTTGCTCTTGCCCTTGTCCGTGATCTTAAACATCTTGCCGAACCAATCGACCGTCTGACCAACCAGCTTGTCGGACGTGATCGGCATCTTGATGCGGCCCTTCCGGTCCGGCAACTCGCGCAGATCTGGCATCGTGTCGTTGCGCGCATCGCCGATTTGCAACGTGTTGTACACGCGCCAGTAGCCCCACATGCCCGCCACATAATGGTGGGCGACGTGACAGTGGAACAGGAAGTCGCCTGCCAGCTGCTGGCAGAGACCCGAGCCACACTCCGTCTCGAGATCGAGCGCTTCGGACGGCCCAATGACTTCGACGTCCACGCGGTCGGTCTTGGCGCGGATTACCGGATACTTCACCGGCCCGTTGGTGGCCGTAGCCCACAGGTTCATGTCGTCGATCGCCCGCGGGCTGCGCGGCCAGCGGATGGTGCCGCCGTGCGGATGGTGGCTGTGGAACACTTCCGAGCCGCCGTGCACGAGGCGGAACTTTGCCGGATCCCCCATATACGAGCGGGGGATCGTCGGGGACGGATCGCCAAACGTATATGAGCTGTACCCCATGGATTCGTCTTCGAAGCCAAAGTACTCGTGCTGAACGTGCATGTTGTTGATGCCGAACGGCTCGCTGCGATAATTGATCGAACGGCCAGCCGGACGATAGGCATCCGTCAGCGGGTCGCGCTGCGGGATGAAGTCGCCCTTTTTATTGTTGATACGGAACGCTTCGTCGCCGTTCTCGTGATAGATCAGCGCAAACTCCCGGAAGTCCGGGCCGCTGCCATTCTTGATGATGACCTGCCAGCCACTGCGGGCCGGGGTCGGATCGCCGGTGCCCAGGGGCTCTAGATACGTGGACCCCTTCGGCTCCACGACGAACACGCCGAACATGCCGAGCACGGTGAGCTCGCGGTCATTGCTGAAGCTGTGGAACTGACGGGCGCCCTCCTGCGTATTTGGGTGGATGTACCACTCCAGTTCTACCGCTTTGTTCTGCGCCACGATCGTGTCCGGATTGGTCGTGCTCGCGGCCTTGCCAGTCGCAGTTACCACCGTGCTGGAGCCGTGGATGTGGAGGCTGACGTCTTCGCCGCCTTCCAGCTTGTTCTGTAGCTTAAACTTCACGCAATCGCCCTGGTTGCCGCGGATGACCAGGGGCTGAATCCACTGGGACTGCACACCGGGCAGCACCGCGCCCGGATCGAAGCCCTCCTTCTCACGGGCTTCCTTGTTCTTGGTTTCCTCCGCACGAATTTTGTCCAGGTTCTCGGTCAACGCGTACATGTAGCCTGGATAAAAATCCAGCCACTGATTGAGCGTGATCTCGACGTTGATCGCCGAGATGTCGTAGGTCTTGACCGGCGCGTGCGCGGGGCAGCGGCCCCCCTGCATAACCACCGGTTCCTGACGCGGATCGGAGACCAGCAGCATGTCCTGCCCGCCGGCGCCATACTGATGCATCATGGACATATTATTGTATGCGCCGTTCACGTGCTGCGCCTGCGCGTCCTGCTCCAGCTGGCGCATGATGCGCTGGTGCTGCATCTCCACCTGCATGGCGCGCTCCGGACGGCCTTCCTTTGTGTCCTCAATAATGGTCTGCGCCTTGAGCTTCTCCGACCATTCCGGCGATGCCACTATCCCCGTCTTGTGGACATGGGGCGCAGGCGACTCCGCCGACGCGGCACCCGGCAGCCACAACAGGGCTGCGGCGGCCATCACGCTCAGCGAGCGAACGAACGTTGTAAGAGTGTGGTGAAACATGCACCGGCCTCCTTGCATTTCAATAGACTTCATTGTGGCTTCGGGTGGACGTGCTCGCGGGGGGTGGGGGCCTACCGTGTCACGTGATCCCGACTTATTACTTCTGACCCATAGTATTCATAAACAACTGATCGACAAATAAAACAACATTTCTACGATACTGAAAGTTGGTTAGGCCTGTCAACCCCCGCTTTTGCGCAAAAACCGGTTGCACAGGACCGACCTAAAGAACCGGTCGCACCGACTTCAAACTTGTGCCATAATGTCGTCACGTTATGCTGCTCAAACGGTTGCTGGTCGGGTCCCCCCTGAAAACTGCACAGGCCGAGCACGAACGGTTGTCCAAGCGCCTCGCGCTGGCCGTCTTTTCGTCGGACGCTCTGTCGTCCGTCGCTTATGCGACTGAGGAAATTCTACTCGTCCTGATTCTGGTTGGCGCCGCCGCGCTGAGCTATTCGATCCCTGTTAGCATCGCGATTGTTCTCCTACTGACAATCCTCACGCTCTCGTATCAACAAATCATTTATGAATATCCGGCCGGCGGCGGCGCCTACACGGTGTCGAAGGCCAACCTCGGCATTTGGCCGGGGCTCACGGCCGCCGCCGCGCTCATGATTGACTACGTGCTCACGGTCGCGGTCAGCGTCGCGGCCGGCGTGGCCGCGCTCACCTCGGCGGTGCCGGAACTATTGCCCTATCGCGTATCTGTTGGATTGGCTACTATCATTCTCGTGCTCGTCATCAATCTGCGTGGTGTGCGTGAATCGGGGATGATCTTCGCCACCCCCACCTACGCCTTCATCCTCTCGCTCTTCGCGATGCTGGGCGTGGGCGCGTACCAGCTCATGAGCGGTACCGCCACCGCTACCGCAGCCTGCCAGGCGGTTATTCCCGAGGCCACGGAAGCGCTCACGATGATGCTGCTGCTCCGCGCCTTTTCGTCCGGCTGTACCGCGCTGACCGGCGTGGAAGTCATTTCAAATGGCGTGTCGGCCTTCCACAAGCCGGAGCCGCGCAACGCCTCGATCACCATGGTCGGCATGGCCACAATCCTCGGCACGATGTTCATCGGCATTAGCCTCATGGCAGATCGCCTGCACATCACGCCCTGCGCCGATGAGACCGTCGTCTCGCAGATTGCCCGCGGCACGTTCGGCACCGGCTTCATGTACTACCTGATCCAGATTTCGACGATGCTAATTTTGTTCCTCGCAGCCAACAGCGCCTACAATGGCTTTCCTCGGCTGGCCTCGTTGCTCGCGCAAGACAGCTACATGCCGCACCAGATGGCACTCATGGGTGATCGGCTCGTGTTTTCCAACGGCATCGTCTTCCTCGGTGCCTTCTCCTGCTTCCTGATCTGGTTCTTCAAGGGTGACACCCATGCGCTGATCCCGCTCTACGCCGTCGGCGTGTTCCTATCGTTTACCCTCTCGCAGGCTGGCATGGTGAAGCGCTGGCTGGAGAAAAAAGGCCCGCACTGGAGAAAAAAACTGGCCATCAACGCCACGGGTGCGGTCGCCACCGGCATCGCCACGCTCATCATCGGTAGCACCAAGTTCATGCACGGCGCCTGGATCGTCGTCGCACTGCTGCCGCTGATCATGCTTTGGTTCCGATCCATCCACGCGCATTATCTGGCGGTCGACGAACAGGTCACGCTCGCGCGCGACCACCGCCCCCCGCAGCCACGTAAGAACACCGTCATTATCCCGATCAGCGGTGTGAATCGCGCGGTGATTCGTGCCGTAGACTATGCGCGCAGCCGGTCCGTAGATCTGCGCGCCGTGCTCGTAGACATCGACCCTGAGCAAACCGCCAAGATCGAAATCCAGTGGGCGCAGTGGGGCTGCGGCGTGCAGCTCGTCGTCCTGCCCTCGCCTTACCGCTCGGTCATGGCCACCCTACTCAATTATGTGGAGGAACAGTTGGAGCAGGACCCGCAAGGCTGGGTCACGGTCGTCATTCCAGAAATCCTTCCGGCCAAGTGGTGGCAGAACGTTCTCCACAACCAGCGCGCTCTCTTGCTCAAGGGCGCCCTGCTGTTCAAAGAACGGGTGATTCTCACTGACGTGCCATTTCACCTCGAGAGGTGACCGTGACGCGCGAACGGTATTGCATGAAGCGTTTGGACTGGAGCTTCATGTCAGGATTGCTTGCCCTCGCCATCGGCCTCGCCTACACACACACGGCCCTTGCCTTTAAGATTGTCGAACCGAGGGACGGTGCCACGGTCACGGCCGGCAAGTCCATGACCGCGAACGTGGATTTGGGACAGGACACTGGCGGCGTCCAGGTCAGCTATTATTGGTACGGCGAATTGGACGAAACGCTCGTCGAGCAGAAGGGCAACACTTCCGCTGGCGCCATTGTCAAAGTTGCTGCGCTCGTCGCCGACTCGCATCAAAATCCTCCCTTTGGCGGCGCGCTGACCGTACCGAAAGACGCCATTGGCCCCATGCGCCTACTGGCCGTCGCGGAAATTTCCCGCGGGCGACTCGGCACGCGGACCGTCTTCGATGAGATCCTCGTGAGCGTGGACCCGGGTTCAGAATTGACCGCGATCGATTTTGAAACCGATAAGCCGCTCAAACTCGGCCGCGCCGGACAGGCCGCCGCCTATGGGCAGATCGACTCACTGGGCAAGACGTTCGAGCTGCCGGTCATTGGCTCCTTCACAGACGGCATTGAACGGAAGATCAGCGCGCCTGCGTCTGGAACGACCTATCAATCTTCCGATGAGACCGTCATCAGGATTCTCGCCGACGGCTTGCTTCAGATTGTCGGCAACGGCAAGACTGTTGTCACGGTGACAAACCGCGGTAAGCAGGCAACGTTGGATGTCTTCGTTGAAGTGAACACCGAACCGAATGAGCTGCCCGTTGCCAACGCGGGACCGAACAAGACCGTGAAAGCTGGGGCCAAGGTCAAACTCTCAGGCTTAAAAAGCCACGACTTGGAAGGCGAGGCGCTGTTCTATCAGTGGAGCCAGGTGCGTGGGAGTAAGGTCTCACTGCTCGATGCGAACGGCCCGGAAGCGACGTTCCAAGCACCGCAGGTATCCGAAAAACGATTGTATCGGTTTCGGCTGAGGGTGACGGATGGGAAAGGGGCAGATTCGATGCCGGCCTATGTCGATGTCACGGTGGAGCCGTAGCGCGAATAGTCTTTGATCGAGTTCCTTGCCCGTGCGGTTGCGAGCGCCTTCCGATGGCGTGAGAGTTCTCGCCCATATTTTGATCGCAGGACGGCCCGCTCGAACGGTGCAATGCGGCGTGCGACCTTATCAATCTCCCGTTTCAGCGAACAGACTACGCCCCATCCGGCTGAAGTGAGCCAGCCGAGCGTCCGGGCATAGGCCAGATCCTTGAGCGAGTAGCGGACGGAGGCGACTTCTTCGAGACAGCGAAAGCGCGCGCGGAGAATCTGCTTGGGCGTGAGCCTTATCGTTCCGCGAACCGATCGCCCCTCGCCTCTCGCCTCGAACGACGACAGCCGCTCAAAGAGAATCGCGCCCATCGTGAAGGTGAACGTCGCATGGAGGATACCGCGCAGCGGGCGGAAGCTGCGGCGCCAAGGGGAATAAAAAATCTCCTGATTCCAGTCCATGCGATAGAGCACAGCTTCGCGCAACAAGAGATTCAAATGATGGTGGCTGTTTTCGTGAATCAGATCATCAATCAGATCAAGATCGTCTCGATCAAACACATTAATAAAAGATAGGCCTGGCCTGTGACGATAGCTAAAGCTGACAACGCCTTTTGCTTTTAACGGTACGATTCGATTGGTGAGATGGGCCAGCCCCTGTGCCCCCTTAGGCCAGGCCAACTCGATCGTGCCCAGGGCTCGCTGAATCCGAGCCGCGATATCGCCCCGTGTTGGGCTGATACGGGCAGGCGTCTTGTCCCGCTTATATATAATGGTAGGGCCAAGGGTCAGCCTGCCTGGCCCATCCGGTCCCCCCTGCCTGATCCAGTGCGGGGGCGCGACACGACCGTGCCGTAGTTCGACGCCCGCGCCGTCCAGCCCGACCGCTACGAAACCGGCCGGCTCGGCCCGCTCGAAATTAGGCTCCGTCACCCGAACCCTCTCCGCCTGGTTTGGCAACAGACCTGGGATGAGAAACAGGGCCTCCCGCTTCACGCTGCGCGCCAGCCGCGCACAGAGTGCGCCAAGGCGTGCAGATAATTTCGCAGGCTCTGGCTTTCTGTTTGGAAATAGTTCGTCGAGGTAGGTGTGCTCGTAGAACTGCTTATCGCAGGCAACGAGGAAGGATACGGCAAAATCTGCGGGAAACCGCTCTTTACTCAATTGCCACTGGACGTCTAGAAAATAGATGAGGTCGTTCAGCTCTTCGACCCAGCCGACGACTTTCCAGTTCGAGAAGTCTTCAGGCCTGAGCGCACGGCTAACTTCACGAAAATGACCCGGTGTCAGGCGTAGGGCGCGCGACTGGCGGCGATACCGCCCGGAGAGTTCCCTGCACAGATCGGACAGCAGCCGGCGCATGGACGAGCGGAACTCACCCTGAAGTGCCGCGAGCGCAGTATCGTCGAAGAGGCTACAGCGTTTCAGCGCCACCCTGCTCTTTCAGCCCTGCGCCCAACGAGACTGGGCATCTTGAAAATGATCATTGCGCCTCCATGCTAGCGCGGGACCCCGATCAATGCTAGGGGCCTTGCAATCCGGGTTCAGTCGTCCGCGCTGTCCAGAGCACCTCGGTCTCAGCGATCCTCCAGACTAGCCCCTGCCGCCGCAGCCAGATAAGCAGACCGCCGCCGCTGCCGTCCGGCCGGTCTTCTTCCACGAGGAGCAGCGCCTGGTCCTCCTTCGCGGTGTAGCCGATGCGGGAAAAGCGCAGCACGCCGATCGCATGCGGCGCACGCTGGGCCGGACGCTTGAACGACACCAGAATCGGCGCCAGCGAGACTTCCGCCTCCTCCGGCACGCCGTCATGGAAAAATTTCACCTGCGTGCCGAACGTGAACCGGCTCTCCAAGCGGGCCTGCGTTTTCAGTCCGGCAAAGAAACTAGCTAGAAGCTCGGCCGGCAGCCGGCCATCGAAGATGCCCTGCTCGTCGAAAAATTCCCGGCGCAGATATTCGCGCTCGTCTTTTTCACGCCGCGTCATCGTCATCCGCTCCACAAGCACGAGCGCCGTGTCAGACCGGAGGTACTTGGTCCGCACGACAAGGTCGTAGAGGGGGTAGTCTTCCTCGGGCACCGGGCCGGGCTTTGGGGCGGACGGTTCCGTCGCCGCAACACCCGACGTCACCATCGACAACAATATGGACAGCACGAGCACGGTGCGTGAGACGCATTGCATAGCCGCAGAATAACGCGGCTGGCGGCCTTTTCCAACATCCTGCTACAATCCGCCCATGCGTGCTGCATGGATGCTGCTCACCGGTGCGCTTGTTGTGGTCTGCGCACTGCCCGCAGCGGCCGAATCGTCTCCGCCGGCAGCGAAAGACCTGTCCGCCCGCTTGGCCGGCATTGCAAATCTTGGGATGCCTTCGCCCGCCCTTCCCATTGCCGCCGGCTGGTTTCTGATGGGGTCGACTCGCGTGGACGACGATCCCTATGGATTGCACACCCAATACGACGACACGGAATTACCGCAGCATAAAGTTTGGCTCGACGCCTATGCCATCGATCGCGACGAAGTCAGCCTCGGCGAATATCTCGCGCATCTCAGCAAACAACAGCGGCCGACACCAGACGAATTGCGGAAACTCATCTGGCACATGATCACGGTGCATGCAGCAACGGACGAGAGCCTGGCCCGCTGGCCCGCCCTCTACGTCACCTGGGCCGACGCAGACAACTTCTGCCGATCCATCGGTAAACGGCTGCCGACCGAAGCCGAATGGGAAAAGGCCGCACGCGGCGAGTCCGCGAACCTGTTTCCCTGGGGCACGCAGGCACCGGCAGACAGGCTGGCGGTGTTTGGCCAGTATCATGTGCATGAAATTCCGCTCGTGCAGCCCGTCGGCAGCGGCGAGACGGGCGCCAGCCCCTACGGGGCACGCCACATGGCCGGTAACGTGGCCGAGTGGGTGCAGGACTGGTTCCTGTTCGACTACTATGCCATCACGCCGAATCGAAATCCGGCCGGCCCGCGCGACGGCCGCTACCGGGGCGTACGTGGCGGCTCCTGGAAAAGCAAGCCGATGATGCTACGCGCGGCCACGCGCAGCGGCGCGCCGCCAGATCAGCGCGCCGCAACCGTCGGCTTCCGCTGCGCTGCGTCCGCACCTTTGTCCTCCCCCCGCTGAGCCGCGCGGCCTCCGTCGGCTAGGGCGGATTTACCCGTGCGGAGGTATTGGTCCCTTCCGGCGGCCTTCTTGCGACTCTTGCGGTCACTCCAGAGGATTACGTTGGACTACAGGGAAGGGAAGAGTCTCGAGTCTAGGCGGCAATGGTCTTGGCGGATTTACCAGCGCGAAGATACTTGTCCACTCCAGCAGCCATCTTGCGGCCCTCCGCGATGGCCCAGACGATAAGGGATTGCCCACGCCGCGTGTCGCCGCCAGCGAAGACGCCGTCGAGGTTGGTCATGAAGTTGTCGTCGGCCATGACATTGCCGCGCGCGTCATATTTGACGCCGAGGTTATCGAGCAGGCCGTTCTTCACCGGCCCCGTGAAACCCATGGCCAGGAGCACAAGATCGGCGCGCAACTCAAACTCGGTGCCAGGGATCGGCACAAACTTTCCAGCTTCGAACTTCACGCGATGCGCGTGGAGGGTCGTCACCTGCCCGTTGGGACCGGAGAATTTCGTTGTCGAAACGCTCCACTGGCGGTCGCAGCCCTCTTCATGCGCGTGCGAGCTGCGCAACTGCATGGGCCACAGCGGCCAGGGCGTGGAAGCGGCACGCTGTAGCGGCGGCTCCGGCAACAATTCAAACTGATGCGCTTCCGCACAGCCCTGTCGGTGTACCGTACCGAGACAGTCCGAGCCCGTGTCGCCGCCGCCGATGATGACAACGTTCTTGCCCGTGGCCATGATCGCCTCGGTGGTGACCGTGCGGCCAGCGTTGCGCCTGTTCTGTTGCACGAGATAGTCCATCGCGAAATGGACGCCCTTGAGCTCCCGCCCCGGCACCGGCAGGTCGCGCGGCTGCTCGGCGCCCATGGCGAGACACACGGCGTCGAATTTCTTCCGGAGCTCCTCGCCACTGATATCTTTCCCAATGGTCGCGCCAGTTTTGAAGACGACGCCTTCAGCGGTCATCTGCTCCAGCCGGCGGTCGATCACGTGTTTTTCCATCTTGAAATCTGGGATGCCGTAGCGGAGCAGGCCGCCGATCCGGTCGGCCTTTTCGAAAACCGTGACCGCATGGCCTGCCCGCGCAAGCTGCTGCGCCGCAGCCAAACCGGCCGGACCTGACCCCACGACCGCCACCGTTTTACCAGTGTTCGCCACCGGCAGAATCGGTTCCACCCAGCCCTCGTTAAAGCCGCGGTCAATCATGTTCCATTCAATGATGCGGATGGACACCGGATCGCTGTTGATGCCGAGTACGCAGGCGCCTTCGCAGGGTGCGGGACAGAGCCGGCCGGTAAACTCAGGGAAATTGTTCGTGGTATGCAACGCCTTGAGCGCGTCCTTCCAGCGCCCGCGATAGACAAGGTCATTCCACTCAGGAATCAGATTGACGACCGGACAGCCAGTGTTCCCCTGGCAGAAAGGCACGCCGCAATCCATGCAGCGCGCGCCCTGGATCTTGAGTTTGTCTTCAGAGATCGGCTCGTACATCTCCTTCCAGTCAAGTACGCGCAAC
Source organism: Nitrospira sp. (assembly GCA_016873435.1). Lineage (NCBI taxonomy): Bacteria > Pseudomonadati > Nitrospirota > Nitrospiria > Nitrospirales > Nitrospiraceae > Nitrospira > Nitrospira sp. The sequence continues at coordinate 57,140 of VGXF01000007.1, read as the reverse complement.
TCGACCGGCTTCCGCTGCGGGCCCTCACGGGCATATTTCATGAAACCCTTTGGATCACCCATTCGCTTCGTTCCTCGTATCTCGTATCCGTCTTGCGCCCCACCAATGACGCATTACGCCGGATGGGCTGCCGCTTTCCGCTTCCGCTCTTCGAGAACACGCTTGTAATCCACCGGCATGACCTTCACGAACTTCGGCAGCATCGCCTCCCAGGCATCAAGCACTGCCTTCGCCTTGCGGCTACCGGTTTGCATGAAGTGCCTGGTGATGAGGCCATGGAGCAGTTGCTGGTCATCCTTCGCAGATACCGGTTCCAATTCGACCATGCCGAGGTTGCACTGGCCCTCAAACTTGCCGTGCTCGTTGAGCACGAAGGCCACGCCGCCGGACATGCCCGCCGCGAAGTTGCGGCCGGTCTTACCAAGCACGACCACCGCGCCCCCCGTCATGTATTCGCAGCCATGGTCACCCGTGCCCTCGACAACGGCGGAGGCGCCGCTGTTCCGCACGGCAAACCGCTCGCCGGCCATCCCGTAGAAGTAGGCCTCGCCCTGCGTCGCGCCGTAGAGCGACGCATTGCCGATCAGGATCGTGTCCTCCGGATTGAAAATGACGTGCTTCGGCGGATAGACGACGATCGTCCCTCCGGAGAGCCCCTTGCCAAGATAATCGTTGGACTCCCCTTCCAGGGTAAGCGTGACGCCGTGCGCGAGGAAGGCCCCGAATGATTGCCCGGCCGACCCAGTGAACGCGATCGAGATCGTGCCTTCAGGAAGGCCGGCCAATCCGTGCTTCTTCGCGATCGCGCTCGAGAGCATCGTACCGACCGTACGATTGACGTTCTTGATCGGCAGCGCGAGCGTGACTTTCTGCTTCTTCTCAATCGCCAGCGTGCACTTGTCGATCAACGTACGGTCGAGCACGTCAGCGATGCCGTGGTCCTGCTTCTGCTGGCAGTAGCGCGCGATGCCGTCTTCGACGTCCGGCCGGGTGAGCAGCGGCGTGAGGTCGAGCCCCTTGGCCTTCCAGTGATCCACCGCCTTGTGGATTTTCAGTTTGTCCACGCGTCCGACCATGTCATGGATTGTCCGGAAGCCCAGCTTCGCCATGAGCTGCCGCAACTCCTCAGCGACGAAGAAGAAGTAATTGACGATATGGTCCGGGCTGCCGGCGAACTTCTTGCGCAGCTCCGGGTCCTGCGTCGCGATGCCCACCGGGCAGGTGTTGAGGTGGCACTTACGCATCATGATGCAGCCTTCAACGATCAGCGGCGCCGTCGCGAAGCCGTACTCCTCCGCGCCCAACAAGGTCGCGATCGCCACATCGCGGCCCGTCTTCATCTGTCCGTCCGTCTCGACCCGGATGCGGCCGCGCAGATCGTTGAGCACGAGCGTCTGGTGCGTCTCGGCCAACCCCAACTCCCACGGCACGCCCGCATATTTAATGGAAGAAAGCGGCGAGGCACCGGTCCCGCCCGAGTCGCCGCTGATCAGCACCTTGTCCGCATGAGCCTTGGCAACACCCGCCGCCACGGTGCCGACGCCGACTTCGGAGACGAGCTTCACCGATACGTCCGCGTCGGGATTCGCGTTTTTGAGATCAAAGATCAACTGCGCGAGATCCTCGATGGAATAGATATCGTGGTGCGGCGGCGGCGAAATGAGCTGGACGCCTGGCGTGGAATAGCGCAGCCGCGCGATGTTCTCGTCTACCTTGTGGCCGGGCAACTGCCCGCCCTCGCCGGGTTTAGCGCCCTGCGCCATCTTGATCTGCAGCTCACGTGCATTGACGAGATAGTGCGTTGTCACGCCGAACCGCGCGGACGCCACCTGCTTAATGTAGCTATTCTTCGAATCGCCGTTGCCCAGCGCTCCGAAGCGCTCCGAGTCCTCCCCCCCCTCGCCCGTGTTACTCTTGCCGCCAAGGCGGTTCATGGCGATGGCCAGCGTCTCGTGCGCCTCCTTGCTGATCGAGCCGAAGGACATGGCGCCCGTGTTGAAGCGCTTCACGATGTCCTTGGCCGACTCGACCTCCTCAATGGGAATCGGCGTTGGCGCAAACTTGAACTCGAGCAGTCCGCGAAGATTCGACCGGTGCGTGCTCTCGTCATCCACCGCCTGCGAAAACTCGGCGAAAGTCTTCACGTCGTTGGCGCGGGTCGCGTGCTGTAGCTTGGCGATCGTCTCCGGATTCCAGTTGTGGTGCTCGCCCTGGATGCGGTAGTGGATCTCACCGCCGAAGTCGAGCTGTCGGATCGCTGCCGGCTCGTAGGCCAGGCGGTGTCGGCGCAGCGTTTCTTCGCCGATCTCGCGGATGCCGATGCCCTCGACCCGCGACGGTGTCCCGGTGAAGTACCGGCCGATCACGTCCCGGTTCAAACCGATCGCCTCGAAGATCTGCGCGCCGCAGTAGGATTGCACCGTCGAGATCCCCATCTTGGAGAAAACTTTCAGCAGACCCTTGCCGATGGCCTTAATGAACTTGCCCTCGGCCGTCGCGGCGTCGATGCCCTCTGGCAGATAGTTGTCGCGCTCCATGTCCACGAGGGACTCGAACACGAGATAGGGATTGATCGTGCCCGCGCCGTAGCCGATGAGGCAGGCGAAGTGATGGGCGTCACGCGGCTCGCCAGTTTCGAGAATCAATCCGACTTCTGTCCGCGTGCATTCGCGCACCAGATGATGGTGCACCGCCGCAATCCCGAGCAGGCTCGGAATCGGCGCCCAGTGTTCGTCCACGTCCCGATCGCTCAGAATGAGGAACTTGTAACCGTCCTTGATCGCCTGCGAGGCCTCCTTGCAGAGCGTGTCCACCGCTGACCCGAGGCCATCCGGCCCCTCTGCCACGCGGAAAAGCATGCGGAGCGTCTTGCTCTTAAAATGTGGATCGGCCAGTGTGCGGATCTTTGCCAGGTCCGCGTTGGTCAGAATCGGCTGCTGGACCTTGATCCGGCGGCAGGATTCCGGCCGCTCGTCCATCAGATTCGGCTTGGGGCCGATATTGGTGACCAGCGACATGACCAGCTGCTCGCGGATCGGATCGATCGGTGGGTTCGTGACCTGCGCGAAAAGCTGCTTGAAGTACTTGAACAGCAGCTGCGGTCGTTCGGACAGCACCGCCAAAGGCGTATCTGTCCCCATGGAGGACACGGGCTCTTCGCCAGTGACGACCATCGGTGTAATGACCATCTTGAGTTCCTCGACCGTGTAGCCGAAGGCCTGCTGGCGCTGGCGCGTGGTTGGATGGTCCGGCTGCGGCACGTTGAGCGGAGCGGGGAGCTCGTCGAGCGAGATGCCGTACTGGCCAACCCACGAGCGGTATGGCTTGCGCCCGACGATATCGGCCTTGATCTCCTCGTCGTCCACGATGCGGCCCTGCGCCGTGTCCACGAGGAACATGCGGCCCGGCTGAAGACGGCCCTTGAGACGAATGTTCCGCGGATCGACCGGCAGCACGCCCGCCTCGGACGCAAGGACCACGAGCCCGTCGGTTGTCACCTGATAGCGGCAGGGCCGCAGGCCGTTGCGATCCAGCGTGGCACCGATCAGTTTTCCGTCAGTGAAGCAGACCGCCGCGGGACCGTCCCACGGCTCCATCACCGCCGCGTGATACTGATAGAAGCCACGGCGGTCGAGATCCATTTGCGGATTGGCGACCCACGGCTCCGGAATCAACATCATCATCGCGTGCGGCAACGACCGGCCACCCAGCACGAGGAATTCGAGCGCGTTGTCGAGGCAGGCCGAATCGCTCTGCTGCTCGTAGACGATCGGGAAGAGTTTTTCCGCGTCCTTATTAAACAGGTCGGACTGCAGCCGCCCCTGCCGGGCCTTCATCCAGTTGACGTTGCCCTTGAGCGTATTGATCTCGCCGTTGTGGCAGATGTAGCGGTACGGATGCGCCAGCGGCCAGGTCGGAAACGTGTTCGTGCTGAAACGTGAGTGCACCAACGCCAGCGCGCTTTTCAGACTGCTGTCCGCAAGGTCCTGATAGTAGGCCGCCATCTGCTCCGGCAGCAGCAGGCCCTTGTAAACGATGGTGTTGGCTGAGAGGCTGGGGATGTACCAATACTCGCGGCCCTCGATGGCAGACTCACGCACAGCCCGCTCAGCGCGCTTACGGATGATGTAGAGCTTCCGTTCGAACGCGGCGGCGTCGAGTACGTCGCGCGCGATGAAGAGCTGCCGGATTGCCGGCTCCGTACGCCGTGCCTGCTCACCGATGGCGTCGCTCTTGACCGGCACGTCGCGCCAGCCGAGGAACCGCGCGCCCTCCTGCCCCACGATTTTCTCGACCAGCGACTCGCACTGTTTCCGGGCCGCCGCGTTCGGCGGCAGAAACACCATGCCAACGCCATACTCGCCCGTGCCAGGCAGCTTTACGCCCGCATCAGCCGCGGCGCGGGAGAGAAACTCGTGCGGCACTTGAAGAAGAATGCCGGCGCCGTCGCCCGTGCAGGGATCGCAGCCCTGCGCACCGCGGTGCGAAAGGTTCACCAATACCTGGAGACCTTGCTCGACAATGCTGTGCGACTTGTCGCCCTTGATGCTTGCGACAAAGCCGATGCCACAGGCATCCTTCTCAAATTGCGGATCGTAGAGACCCTGTTTGGGAGGCAGTCCCGGAATGTTCATTTTTAGCGTGAAACGTCCGTGTATTGTTTCCCAAACTTACCGGACGCCCTTCAAATCTGTCAAGCCATGAATCGCGCTCAACTCCGCAATTCCGAACGTGAAATTCGCCGTTTCGGTGCTTGACAACACCCGCGCCGCTCCCTCAGACTCGCCCCCATGTCACAGGGTCCCACGACTTCGACGCTGCGCACGATGACCGACGTGTGGGCGACATACCGCACGGAGCTCCACAGCGTCGATGATCACATCCGCCTGAACCTCGATTCCTCTGTCACACTCGTCAACACTGTCGCCGCACACATTTTGAGCAGCGGCGGCAAGCGCATCCGGCCGCTTCTCCTGTTACTCTCAGCCCGGCTGTGCGGCGATACATCCTCCGATCCGCACCGCCTCGGCAGCCTCGTCGAGTTCATTCACACCGCCACACTGCTGCACGACGACGTCGTGGACGACGCCGACCTGCGCCGCGGCCGGCAGACCGCCCGGAAGGTGTGGGGCAACCAGATCAGCATCCTTGTGGGTGATTATCTGTACTCGCACGCGATGCGTCAGATCGTCACGTTCAAGAACCAGGCAATCAACGAGACGCTGGCAGAGGCTTGCCGCAGCATGGCGGAGGGCGAGGTGCTGCAGCTCTACCATCATCGCAGCATCGCCATGACCGAGGAGCACTATATCCGGATCGTCGAGCACAAGACTGCGAGCCTGATCGCCGCCGCTTGCCGTATCGGCGCAATCTCTGGTCGGGCCTCTGAGGAACAGCGCACCGCGCTGTTCCGGTTCGGCGAATACATCGGGATCGCGTTTCAAATGGCGGACGACACGCTCGACTACATGGCCGACGGCGCCTCGCTCGGCAAAACGCTCGGAAAAGACCTGTTCGAGGGCAAGATCACGCTCCCGCTGCTTCATCTGCTGCAGCACTGCGCCGAGCCCGACCGGAAGATGATCAAAGATCGGCTGGAAACCCGGACGCTATCCGACACCGACCTGAAACAGATCATCGCGCTGATGCAGGACTACGGCTCCATCGCCTACGCGATGGACCGGGCGCGGGCCTATGTTGCCGCGGCCACACGGAGCCTGGACCTGTTCGAAGAGTCGCCGGCCAGACGCGCGCTGGTGATCGTGGCCGATTACATGGTCCACCGCGACCGATAGCTCTTAGGCAGTGATGCGTTACAAGTAACGTCCGCGTACGAGTCTGCTTTATGACTGCTGCACCTCTCACGCATCACTCATCGCACCTCACTCGTCACTCACCACTCTTTCCCTCCCCTCGTGGCGCGGGTTGGCGACGTGATCACCACCGCCGGGGGGCGCTGCTACTGAACCGTACGCACGCGGACTCCAGCGCACAGCAACTCGCGGCCGTCTGGGTGAAGGCCGGCATCGGCTCGCACGAGTCGATCGAGGTTTTTCGTTTCACTGTCACACGCCATCATTAAGAAGGAGCGCGCATGGCCAACCTGATTCCATTCCGCGGTGTCCTCTACAATCCGGCGAAGGTGCCGGACATCAGCCGGGTGGTCGCGCCTCCCTACGACATCATCGACGCCGTCTTCCAGCAGGCGCTGCACGACCGTCACGCGAACAACGTCATCCGGCTCGAGCTGGGGCAGGATCATGCCGGTGATAGCCCCGCAAACAACCGCTACACCCGTGCGGCCGCAGCGCTGAAAGAGTGGATGGCGCACGACGTGCTCCAACGCGACCGTGAACCGGCCATCTATCCCTACATGATCGACTACCGCTCGCCGTTCGATGAGCCCGGCTCTTCGACGAAGATCCTGAAGGGATTTTTCTCGACTGTCGAATTAGAGGAATTCGGCACCGGGAAAATCTATCCGCACGAAAACACGCGCGCCGCCGCTAAGACGGACCGATTGCATTTGATCGAAGCCTGCAGTGCCAATTTCAGCGCGATTTTCTCATTGTTCTCAGACCCGAACGGAGCGGTTGTCTCACTCATCGACAAATCCGTCAATGCGGACAAGCCGCGCGTCAACTTCACGGACGACGAGGGCTTCCGCCAGCGGCTCTGGGCCATCACGGACAAGGCCGTGCTGAACGAGATCGTCGCCTTTGTGAAGGCTACGCCGCTCTTCATCGCCGACGGCCATCACCGCTATGAAACCGCGCTTAATTACCGCAATAGCCAGCGCGGGCGCGCCGGCTCCGCGAAGGGCCCGAAGCCCTACGACAGCGTGCTGATGCTCTTTGCCAGCCTCGAGGATCCGGGCCTGACCGTCCTGCCGACACACCGCGTGCTCACGACGCCAGTGCCGGCGCTCCCTGAGATCATGCGGCTGCTTGGCGACACGTGCGCCATCGAAGAAGTCTCTTCAAAAGATTTTCTCAAGACGTTGCGGCAGCGCGGGCTGAACGCACCCGTCTTCGGTCTGGTGCTCAAGGGCACAGCCTCCCCGCTGTTATTGACGGTGACGCCCGCTTACAGACCGACAGGTTCCTCAGAGCGCGACAAACTCGACGTGTCGCTTCTCCAAACGCTTGTGATCAACAAGCTCTGCCCGAGCGAAAAGGAGCAGCACGCGCTGATCTATACGAAAGACGACCGCGAAGCGATCGATCTTTCCGTCCAGGGCCGAGCAACCGCGTCGTTGCTGCTAAATCCGACCAAAGTGACCGAAGTCCGCGCCGTGGCCGCAGCTGGCGAACGCATGCCGCACAAATCCACGTACTTCTTTCCCAAGCCCCTCACCGGCCTCGTGATGAACGTAATGGAGTGAGTCGCTGAGCCCGTGGAGCAGGGCTGCCCCACAACTCTAATCTACTTTACCCAACACCCCTCCCCAGCCTAATCCGTCGGCCACCTGATGCAGGCGGCGAGCGACTGGGGCTTCAGCGAACTTACCTCGCCCGGCTTATCAAACAACAGGGCCTCTGCGTCACCAATTCCCATCGAAGTTGTTTTCCACGCCACTCGGGTTATCTGCTACCATAGCGTCGCGTAGGTCCGCGGCAAGGAACGGCGCTCTCTTCCTCTGCCCTCGTGCTCGTGCTCGTACCTCTTGTTGTAGAATACGATATGGCCATTGACCCTGTTTGCGGAATGTTTGTGGATGAAACGACGGCTGTCGCAACAGCGGTTCATAAAGGCACGACCTATTATTTCTGTGCGCCCGGCTGCAAACGGCGCTTCGAGGCTGAACCGGAAACAATTCTGAAGGCCGGGCCGCAGGGCATGCCCGCCCCTCCCGCCGTTCAGATGGTGACGTTGGGCCTGACATGCAGGCGAGAGGACAGCGGCAAGGGACTCGAGGCATTTCGTCCGAACCCGCTGCCTTTAGATGCTCCCTTGCCCCTCGTCTCTCGCCCCTCGCCTGACCAAACGCTGACCATTCTCATCGACGGTATGTCCTGCGCGTCCTGTGTCGCCCGGATCGAGCAGGGTTTGCAATCACTTCACGGGGTCACGCAAGCCTCCGTCAATCTGGCGACCGAGCAGGCGGTGGTGGACTATCAGCCCAGCACGGTCACACCCGACGCCATTGCCGATGCCATTCGCGCACTGGGCTATACGCCGCACCTGCCGGCCCCCCCCACAGCCGGCGCCGCGGCACCAGCCATCAAAAAAGACGACACCTCGGGACGACTTGTTCTCGAGTGTCTGATCGCCGCTGCACTCACCGTGCCTATCATGATACTGGGGATGGCCGAGCATCTGATCATTCCGGTGTCCGCGGCCACACGCGGCTGGATTCAACTGGCGCTCGCGACGCCCGTGCAATTCTGGGTCGGCTGGCGGTTTTATCGCGGTGCGCTCGTCGTCGCCCGGCACGGCGCAACAGACATGAACACGCTGATCGCCTTCGGCACCTCGGCCGCCTATCTATACAGCGTGGGCGCGGTGCTGGCTCCGTCGTTCTTCGCGGCGACCGGAAGAGAGCCAGCAGTCTACTTCGACACCTCGGCCACCATTGTGACGCTCATTCTATTTGGCCGCCTGCTAGAGGCGCGAGCGAAGGGCCGGGCATCGGAAGCCATCCGCACATTGGCTAGCCTGCAACCGAAACACGCGCGCGTGGTCCGAAACGGACATGAGCAGAATCTCCTGGTGGAAGAGCTACGGGTCGGCGATCTCCTCCTCGTCCGGCCGGGCGAAAAAATTCCCGTGGACGGCATCGTCCGCGAGGGCGCCTCCGCTGTGGACGAATCGATGGTTACGGGCGAAAGCCTGCCGGTGGACAAGCAGCCGGGCGACCGCGTTATCGGCGCGACGCTCAACCGCGAAGGCGGTCTCCGCATCGAGGCCAGGCAGGTGGGCCGCGACACGATGCTGGCGCAGATCATCCGGATCGTGGACCAGGCCCAGGCTGCCAAACCGCCGCTGGCGAAACTGGCCGATCGCATCGCCGCCGTCTTCGTGCCGGCGGTGTTGGGAATTGCAGCGCTTACTTTTATCCTCTGGCTCCTGCTCGGCCCCACGCCGGCCGTCACACACGCGCTGCTCAATGCCGTGGCCGTCCTCATCATCGCCTGCCCCTGCGCGCTCGGATTGGCAACACCCACCTCCGTCATGGTCGGCATCGGCCGGGGAGCCGAGCACGGGATTCTCATTCGAGGCGGCGACGCGTTGGAGCGGGCACAGGCCCTCACGGCCGTCGTGCTCGACAAAACTGGCACCCTGACGCGGGGTGAACCGTCTGTGGGCGCCATTCTGCCCTGTGCCGACAAATGGACCGCCGAGCAGATTGTGGCGCTCGCAGCTTCGGCCGAGCAACAGTCCGAACACCCGGTGGGCGCCGCCATCGTCCGCCACGCGCAGGCGCAGGGCCTGCCGCTGCAGCCAGTACGCGGCTTCGCGGCTATTCCAGGCCACGGCATCCGCGCGACGGTGGGCAACACGACGGAATCGCAGGCCGTGTTGCTCGGCAATCTCCGCCTGATGGAACACGAGCAGGTGCCGGTGCCCGATCAAGCCCGGCAGGCGGCGCAGCATCTGGCGGCTACCGGTGTGACGCCGATGTACGTCGCGGTCCGGAAGGTGTCAGATCCGGCAACCGCCACCCGCATCATCGGTCTCATCGAGGTGGCCGACACGTTGAAAGACCACGCCCGCGAGACGGTGGGAGCCTTGCGCGCGATGGGATTGGAGACCATACTGCTGACCGGCGACCACAAGCTCACCGCCCAGGCCATCGCCGGGCAGTTAGGCATCACGCGCGTGCTGGCGGAGGTGTTGCCGGACCAGAAGGCCAGGACGATTCAGCAACTGCAATCAGAGGGACATGTTGTGGCAATGGTCGGTGACGGCATCAACGATGCGCCGGCCCTAGCCCAGGCGGATATCGGCATCGCCATTGGCACTGGCACCGACGTTGCCATGGAAGCTGCGGATCTGACGCTTATTACGGGTGATCCGCGCGGCATCGTGACCGCCATCGCCCTCTCGCGGGCGACTACGCGCAACATCAAACAGAACCTGGCCGCCGCCTTCGTCTACAATGTGGTGCTGATCCCGGCGGCTGCCCTGGGCCTGCTCAGCCCTATGTGGGCGGCCGGAGCCATGGCCCTCTCCTCGGTCAGCGTGGTGGGAAACGCCCTTCGCCTGCGCCGTTTTTCCGCCTAAGTGTTCGACGCACAGAGCCAACAATTTAGCCCGCTTCCGGAAAAGGCCAGCTGGCCCGATGCCTTTCCGCAGATTCGTTGCCATCCTTTCCGGTTTTGCGTTCACCTCGTCGTCAGATCGATCGCGCCATTCTCAGCATCCCGCTGCGCCTGCGCGTAGCGTTCCGGCGTGCCGATGTCAGACCAGTAGCCGGAAAATTCATATGCCTGAATTGTCTCTCCGCCCTGAATCGCACCGACATAAGCCTCGATGATCGACGACTGGCGGCCCGCAGGCACGGCCGCGAGCAGCCGCGGATGCACGATGTGCACACCCGCAAACATCCGCTTGCGAACTGCCCCCTCCGGCTGCCGACCCCGTCCGTTGATGCGGACGATGCGATTCGAACCATCCACCTCCAGCACGCCCCAACGGTCGGCGTCGGCATCCGCCCGCAGCGCCATCGTGGCCAACGCGTGGCCGGCGCGATGCGCGGCCATCATGGCGCTGAGATCGATCTCCAGCAGCGTGTCGCTGTTGAGAACCAGAAACGGCTCCCCGCCCAAGAACGGCTCGGCCTGCTTCAGTCCGCCGCCTGTGCCCAACAGCACCGGCTCGCGTGAATAGGTCAGCCGCATACCGAGCGACGATCCGTTTCCCAGCTCCTGCTCGATCAGATGCCCCAGATGATGGAGATTGATGATCGCCTCGGTGAGACCGTAACGCCGAAGCAGCAGAAGATTCCAGACGATCAGCGGCCGGCCCGCGACTGGCAACAACGGTTTGGGCAAGGTCTCCGTCAGCGGCCGGAGACGGACACCAAGACCCGCCGCGAGGATCATCGCTCGCACGGCATGCTCATGCAGGCAAGAGACGAGCGACAAGTGGCGAGAGGGCATCCCTTTTTACCCCTAGCCTCCAGCCTCCGGCCCCTATCGAAGTTCGAGTACATACGGCGCCAGATGTTTTCGCAGCGGGAATAATTCCGGATACTTTGCCAGATTGCGGCGCACATAGCCGAGCACGCGCGGAATGTCGGCCAGGAATTTAGAATTCTTCTTCACGCGATCGATGTAAACAAACCGGCCCGCAGCCTTGAGGTTGCGCTGCAAGCTGGTGAGATCGAACACCCGCCGGAAGGCCATCCGGTCCCCCAGATCCATGCCCGCCTTCGCCATCCCGTCCAGATAGGCCGCGATCAATGCATCCACGAGCGATTCCTCCAGCACGATGTACGCGTCGCGCAGGAGCGAAGCTAGATCGTAGGCCGCCGGCCCCATCAGTGCATCCTGAAAATCAATGACGCCCAGACGGTCCCCCTCCACGATCAAGTTTCGGGAATGATAATCACGATGAGTAAACAGACGAGGCTGGCCAGCGATCAATTCGGCAATCTGTTGAAACACATCCCGGACCGGCTGGAAGTCATCCGCGCACATGGGCTTGCCATGACGCGCCCCCACGCCGTACTCGAGAAAATGGTCGAACTCCCACATGAGCAACGGCACATCGAACGCACGATGGAAAGCGATGCACTGATCATCAGCCGGCGATGTGGCTTTTGAATGGATCCGCACGAGCATGTCGATCGCGCGGCGGTAGTACCGCGCCGTGTCCGCGCTCCGCCCCTCGTCGCAGGCCTGCACCAGCAGCGCGTCGCCGAAATCCTCCAGATAAAGCAGGCCCGCCTCCTGGTCATAATAATGGAGCGTGGGCACCGTCACCCCGGCCTTCACCAGACGGCGGTGCACATTCAGAAAAGGCAGCTCCGTGACGGCGACAGCCCCGCTGACCGCCTCCTCCGACTGTTTGAAGGTCTCCGGCTCAGCCAGTTGCATCAAAATGACTGAACGATTTCCAGATAGCATCAGACGGAAGTAGCAACGGTTGGAGGCATCGCCCGGGAGTGCCACTAGATCGATCAGCGCCGCGCGAACGTGCAGGTGGGTTTCGACCGTGCGAGCCACGCGCGCACGATCGGGCGGAGCGAGCGCTATTTTGGGTTGAGCGGGATCGAGGGTCGCCATCGCGGGCGCATTATACGCAGGGCTATCCACCTTGTCACGGCGTTGCCGAAGCGCGCGTTGATGCCTGACAGGGCGCCAAGTTGCACGCCTGAAAACCCTGTGCAATACTTGCGTCAGATTGACGGGGATGCCATGAAAACCGCGCACCTTTGTTTTCTGTGGCACATGCACCAGCCCTATTACACCGATCCGGTGTGTGGGACTGCCAGCATGCCGTGGGTCCGGCTGCACGCCACCAAGGCCTACTACGACATGGCCTGGCAGATAGAGCGGTTCCCGTCCATCAAGGCCACTTTTAATTTCACGCCCTCGCTGCTGATCCAGCTGCAGGAACTGTCCTCAGGATCCGTTCGCGATCTGTTTCTGGAGCATACCGCCAAGACGGCCGCCGAGTTGACGGCTGCTGAACGCGCCTTCATCATCCGGCATTTTTTCTCTGCCAACTGGAGCACGATGGTCCGTCCGTATCCCCGCTACCACGAACTGTTGGTCAAACGCGGATTGGACGTGCGGCATCAGCCGCTCGACCAGATGGCCGCACAATTTTCGACGCAGGAACTACTCGATCTGCAAATGTGGCACAACCTAGCCTGGTTCGGCTTTGGCGCGGCGGCACATCACCCCCGCCTGAGCGAACTGTGCGCGAAGGACCGCGGCTTCACGGAAGACGAGAAGCAGGAAATGCTGGCGATCCAGCGTGAGGTCGTGTCATCCATTATTCCCTCTTACCGCCATCTTGCAAAAGCCGGCCGCATCGAACTCACGACGAGCCCCTTCTACCATCCCATTCTGCCCCTGCTCATCGATACCGATATCGCGCGGCGCGCGCGCCCGGAGGCGCACCTGCCACCGCGGTTTCAGGCGCCGGCCGATGCGGAGGCGCAGATCCGGAAGGCCGTCGCATTACATCGAGACCTGTTCGGCGCTGCACCAAAGGGCCTCTGGCCGTCGGAAGGTTCCGTCAGTCCCGAACTGCTGCCGCTCCTGCATCAAGCCGGCATTCACTGGGCCGCGACCGACGAGGGCGTACTGGCCCGCTCGCTCGGCCACTGGGACCGCACGGCCTCGCTTTATCGGCCCTACGATGCCGGACAGCCGGGTTCAGAAACGACGATCGTCTTCCGTGACCGGGAGATTTCCGACGCGTTCGGGTTCGTGTACGCAAAACTTGCCCCGGCGGCGGCGATAGAGGATGTCCTCCGACGCATACGCGACATCGTCGTGCATGCGCCGGGGGAGCAGGTGCTGATCCCCATCATTCTCGACGGCGAAAATCCCTGGGAACATTATCACGACGGCGGCGAGAAATTTCTCTCCGGCCTCTACGCCGCGCTCTCCTCACCAGCCGACACCATGACACCAGTCACCGCTACGATGAGCGAAGCGATTGCTGCGCATCCCCACCGGACACGCCTCGAACATCTCCACAGCGGCTCCTGGATCAATCAAGACTTCAAAGTCTGGATCGGCCACGCAGAGGACAACCGGGCCTGGGATTTGGTGAAGCTCACACGCACGCGCCTAGAGGAGGTCTCCGGCGCGCTATCCCCGGAACAGGCCCGCGGCGCTTGGGAGGAGCTCTACGCGGCTGAAGGCAGCGACTGGTGCTGGTGGTACGGTGACGATTTCGACACGGACTACAAGCCCGAGTTTGACCGCCTCTTCCGCATGCACCTGCGCAACGTCTATACGCGCGCCGGCCTGCCCGCGCCCACGCTCCTCAACGATCCGCTGATCGGCGTCCACGAGGTTCGTCCGTTCCAACTGCCAGTCACGCTGCTGACCCCGTCGCTGGACGGCCGTGTGTCGGACTTTTTCGAGTGGCACGGCGCGGGGACGATCGATCCGGCGCCCCCACTCGACGCCATGTGGAAGCCGCAACAATTTTTCTCAACCATTATGTTCGGCTTCAGTGTGGACGCGCTGTTCCTGCGCCTGGACCCTGGCGCCGCCTGTGCCAATGCAGCCACGCGAGTCGCCGTGGAACTGCATGTCGTCTCTGACTCGGGCCAGTACAAACTCTCGTTTCCCTGTACGTCCGCGCCAGACACCTTCACGCTCTCTAGTGCAGCCAATGGGCAGGCCTGGACCGACGTCGGTTGTTATGGCACGATCTGCCTGCGCGCGATTCTGGAGCTGGCCGTGGCGTTCAAGGACCTGCGCCTTTCGTCGGGCCAGGCCTTCAAATTGAGTGTGGCCGTCTTACAAGACGGCATCGAGGTGGAGCGCTACCCGCATCAGCAATCGGTACCGCTGACCGTGCCAGACGCCGATTTCGAGGCGACGGTTTGGCGCGTGTAACGCGCAAAGTTGAGTTGTGCATTGAAACAGTCCCCGTTTAATTCAACATTGAAAATTTATCCTTCAACATTTTCGGAAGGCCATGCCTGACCTGCGCCGGGACCCCATCGTCGGGCGGTGGGTCATCATCTCGACCGAGCGGGCCGGACGTCCGCGCGACTTTTATCCGGCCGAGCCGGCGCGCCAGCCGTCCACGGCGCGCTGCCCCTTTTGCCCTGGGCAGGAATCGCTGACGCCCAACGAAGTACTGGCCTACCGGCCGCAGGGCGGCACGGCGAACTCGCCCGGCTGGACGGTCCGCGTTGTCCCGAACAAATATCCGGCGCTGCAAGTGGAGGGCGAAATGGGCCGCGAGGGGATCGGGCTGTACGACCGAATGAACGGCGTCGGTGCGCACGAAGTCATCATTGAAACACCGGATCACAAGGACATGCTGGCTGACCTACCGGCCAAGCACATCACAGGCGTGCTCCGGGCCTACCGCGACCGGATGGCGGATCTCAAGCGCGACCTGCGCTTCCGCTACATCCTCGTCTTTAAAAATCACGGGGCCGCCGCGGGTGCGACGCTGGAACACACGCACTCTCAGCTGATCGCACTTCCCGTCATCCCGACCAGCGTGCTGACGGAACTCGACAGCTGTCGAGCGCACTACCAGCACAAGGAGCGCTGCATTTACTGTGACATCATTCGGCAGGAACTGTCCGACCGCGAGCGCATCGTGGCGGAGAATCCGGAGTTTGTCTGCGTGACGCCCTTTGCGTCGCGCTATCCCTTCGAGATGTGGATTCTCCCGAAACGCCACGCTGCCTACTTCGAAGAAAGCCAGGAAAGCCAGCTTGAGATGCTGGCGCTGATCCTCTCCGAGACGCTGCGACGCATGGACCGGGCAGTCCGGCGGCCGGCCTACAATTTCGTCCTACACACCTCCCCGCTGCACGAAAAGACTGGCGACTACTATCACTGGCACATCGAACTCATTCCCAAACTCACACCGGTGGCCGGCTTCCAGTCGGGCACCGATTTCTACATCAATCCGGTCACGCCGGAGGAAGCTGCAAAATTCCTGCGTGAAATAGACCTCTAGCCCCCTTGCCCCGTTCCGCATGCGGGCGTATCATCGTCCCATGCAAGTCAAGCTCAGTCATCCCGAACGATCGGTGACAATCAAGGGGCCCAAGCGGGTCAAGGATATGCTGCACGAGCTCAACCTTGTGCAGGAAGCCCATCTCGTCATCCGTGGCGACGATTTGGTGACCGAAGATGATATCCTGGCTGATGAGGACCGGGTGGAGATTCGACCGGTGATCTCAGGCGGGTGACACCGCGAAACGACGACGCATGAACGCTGACCGAACATCCGAACCGGCCGTTCAGTGGTCCGCCATCATCATTCTGCGTTGAGTAGTATGAATTGCACCAAATGTAAAACCAAGGCGGTTCTCGATCTTCCCCGGCACAATGCCGCCTTCTGCCCGCCCTGTTTTAACGCCTACGTCCACGATCAAGTACGCTACGCGATCAAGCATGACCGCATGTTCGGCAAGGGCGACCGCATTCTCGTCGCTGTGTCAGGTGGCAAGGATAGCCTGGCCCTCTGGGACATTTTGCTGAAACTCGGCTACACGGCTGACGCGCTCTACGTCGACCTTGGCATTCCCGGCTATTCGACGATATCAAAACAAAAGGTGGAGCGCTTTGCCGAGACCGTGGCCGCCCCACACGGATCGAAACTGCTGGTCCATACGGTGCAGGCAACAGAGGGCGCAGGCATCAAGGAACTCTCGCAACTTGTCCACCGCCCGACCTGCGCCACGTGTGGAACGATCAAGCGCTACCACTTCAACAAGACGGCAGTGGAGCAGGACTACGATGTCATGGCGACCGGCCACAATCTGGACGACGAGGCGGCCCGCCTGCTGGGCAACGTCCTGCACTGGCAGGCGGAGTATCTGGACAAGCAGTCGCCCAGCCTGCCGGCCTCGCTCGAAGGCTTCGCGAAAAAAGTGAAGCCGCTCTACCGGATCGCCGAACGTGAAGCGGCCGCCTACGCCGTACTCAACCGGATTGATTACATCGTCGAGGAATGTCCCATGGCCAAAGGGTCCTCGATGCTGCTTTATAAGGAGGCACTCAACCGCCTCGAAACCGAATCCCCTGGCACTAAACACCGGTTCTTTCTCGGTTTCCTCGACCGATCTGCCCTAAGCCGTGTCGAAGGGCAGACTACGGCCGCGCCCTCCGCCGATTTCATAGCTGACAAGGATCGTGCGTCGCTTCATCCCTGCACCACGTGCGGCCAGCCGACCACCGGTCTCATCTGCTCCTATTGCAAAATGATGGTTCGCGCGAAAGTGAGTCAATAGTTGATAGCCCGGCGAGGCCTGCCCACCCTAGGCCGGCTATGTACGACTTACTTGTAGCTGCCCGCTAGCCCCTTCTTGCAAAGCCCTTCCTGACGCCGTAAGCTTCAAGTACGATTAGGTGGAGAACCGATGCCAACGACGCAACGTGACTACTACCACATCCTAGGCGTGCCGCGCACTGCCACGCCCGACGACATTAAAAAGGCCTATCGCAAGCTGGCCCGCCAGTACCATCCCGACCTCCATACCGGCAACCGCAAGGTCGAGATGGAAAAGAAGTTTAAGGAACTGAATGAGGCGCACGAGGTCATCGGCGATCCCAAAACCAGGAAAAAGTACGACCGCTACGGACATCGCTGGCAGGACGTCGGGGCCTACGAAAAGGCCCACCAGCAGACCGGCGCCGGAGCGGGATATGGCGGTGGCTGGCAGCAACGGGGGGGCTTCACGGCCGACCAGGGTTTTGAATTCGGCGACGTCTTTGCAAATCTATTCGGCGGGCGTGGCGGCGCGGGATTCCGCCAGACCGCCACGGCGGGCCAGGACCTGGAAACCGAGGCAAAGCTGACGCTGCGCGAGGTGCTCACGGGCGTGACCCACCGCGTGGAGGTCACGGACCCCAGCGGCCCAAACGGCCGCATGGAATCAAAGATTATCGATGTCAAAATCCCGGCCGGTGTGCAGGACGCCATGCGCGTGCGCGTACCGGGCAAGGGCGCGGCCGGACGCGGCGGCGGCAAGGACGGCGATCTCTACCTGCGCGTGCAGATTGTGCCGGACCCGGTGTTCAAACGCGAGGGCGCCGATCTCTACGTCACCCTCCCCGTCTGGCCCTGGGAAGCGGCGCTGGGCGCAGAAGTGCTGGCGCCGACGCTGGCCGATCCGGTGCGCGTGAAAGTCCCACCCGGCAGCCGCGCCGACAGCAAGCTGCGGCTCAAGGGCAAGGGCCTGCCGACGGCCTCCGGGGGCAAAGGCGATCTGTTCTTCACCGTGCAGATCGTGATGCCGGCTGATCTCTCCGATGAGGAACGCGGACTCTACGAGCGGTTGAGGAAGGTGGCGCGTCCCGATCCGCGCCACGCCCTGCTGCGCACCGCCGGACAGGTGCAATCATGACGATGTCGCACACGGAATATGCCCTGTTCTCGTTCGGATCGCTGTTTTTGATTGTCGACTCGATCGCTGCCGTGCCGGCATTTCTCTCCATGACGGCGCAGGACACCGTAACCCAGCGGCTGCGCATGGCGCAGGTTGCTTGCGCGGCCACCATCGGCATTCTCACCCTGTTCGCCTTGATCGGACAGGGGCTCTTCCGCGCGCTGGGCGTCTCGCTTCCCGCCCTTCAGGCAGCCGGTGGATTGGTCCTGCTCCTGGTTGCGCTAGATATGCTGCGCGCGCAGCGCTCCGCCGTGCAGGAAACGGCGGAGGAGACCGCGGCCGGCGCGTGCAAGGACGACATCGCCATCACGCCGCTAGCCATTCCCATGATGGCTGGCCCCGGCGCGATTTCAGCGGTGATACTGCTGGAATCGCAGGCACCCGACTGGACCTATCGCGGCGTGCTGCTGGCCTGCGTGTTCGCCGTCGGGCTGCTCAGCTACGCAACCTTTGCTGTTGCCGCGAAGGGCGCGTCCTCCTGGCTGAACCCGATCGCGGAGCGGATCGTCACGCGGTTGATGGGACTGTTGCTGGCGGCGCTGGCAATTCAGTTTATTTTTAATGCCCTGAAATCAGAAGGCGGATTACTGGGGAGGTAAGAGAAAGGAGCGGGCTTATGACACGATGGATCGGTTGTGCGATGCTGGCCCTGGCCCTGACGGCCGCGCCGGCGTGGGCGAACGAGCCGGGGGGACTGAAAGAGCACGGCAAGGGCTACGGCGGCGGGCACGGCGAAGGAATGACGGGTCGGCACGGAGGGCCGGGCCATTTTCTCCGCCATCTGCTGATGCACCAAAAGGAGATCGGCCTGTCGGAGGACCAGGTCAACAAGATCAAGACTCTCCAGCTCGAGATGGACAAGACGCGCATCCGCACTGAGGCTGAAATGGAGATCGCGCAACGCGAGATGCACGAACTGGCTCATGATGAGAAAGCAGACCTGGCCGCGATCGAGGCGAAGCTCCGGAAGGGGGCCGATCTTGAAGTCAGCCTCCACCTCTCAGCCATCAAGGCGCGCCGGGAGGCCATGGCGCTGCTCACGCCAGAGCAGCGGGACAAGGAAAAAGCTGAGCACGAAAAAATGATGAAGATGCGCAGTGAGCGTCGCAAGGACGGGGGCCACCGCGGGGGCATGATACCGGGGGGAGCCGGTCATGGCCAAGAACAGATGCCCGTGCACTAAATGATCGCCTCATTACGGAAGGAAACCGCCATGCATACATCCAGACTGTACGTGACCATGTTTACCGTGCTAATCGGTTCCAGTCTCCTCCTCGCCGGACCGGCTTGGAGCGACAAGAAGGGCAAGAGCGAAGAGGAAGGCAACGTCGCCGACATGGTCAAGGGTGCCACGGTCACGGCGGATCAGGCTATCAGAACCGCGACGGAAAAGGTGCCGGGCACGGTCGTCGAAGTCGAATTGGAAAAGAAGCACGACAAGACAATCTGGGAGGTGGAGGTTGTCGGCGCGGACGGCAAAATCTCGGAAGTCCATATCGATGCCGCTACCGGAGCCGTAATCGACGTCGAAGCCAAGAAGGACGAGAAGAAGAGCAAAGGCAAGAAGTAACGCCGCGAGGACACCACGACGCTCTCCGGCGGTTCTGTCGGAGAGCGTCGTTATTTCTATGGCCATCCAGCTATTCACCGCCAGGACCGTCGCCATCAGGAACCTGACGCACGACGTTCGCGAAATCAGTCTGCGCCTCCTGGAGCCGAAGGAGATGCCGTTCAAGGCGGGGCAGTTCGTCTCCTTCAACGTGCCGAATCCCGTGACCGGCCGGGCGGTGACGCGCCCCTACTCCATTGCCTCCCCGCCTTCTAGACGCGACACCATGACCCTGGTGCTCAATCAAGTTACGAGCGGACCCGGCACAACCTATTTATTCAGCCTCACGGACGGCGACGAGACACAGTTTAAGGGCCCGGCTGGAAATTTCTATCTGCGGGATGATCCGTCAAAGGATCTCCTATTCGTCGCCACCGGCACCGGCATCGCGCCAGTCTGGTCCATGCTGCACGACTGTCTCGAACGGGGTTTTGAGCGAACGATCACGCTGCTGTGGGGCCTGCGAAGCCAGCGGGATCTCTATTATCAGGATGCGCTGGCCGGTCTGGCTGCCCAGCACCAGAACTTTTCGTTTGTCACCACCCTCTCACAGCCCGAGCCTGGTTGGACCGGAGCCACCGGCCGCGTAACGAAGCTGGTTGCGGAAAAGGTGACTACCGTTGCAACTCTGGCCGTGTACCTGTGCGGGAACAGCGGCATGATTACTGAGGTGGCAGCACTGATCAATGCGAAGGGCCTCTGCCCGATCTACCAAGAAAAGTATTATGATGATGCGCTGGTGCCGCCTGCCGAGTCCCGTTGACCGTTTTGCTCCGTCTATGAGAAAGTGCACCCCTCAAAGTTCCAGGAGTAAGGAGCCCTCATGACGAACGATCCACGCTGCAAGAGTCACGAGTTGCTGGACGGCCCCGGTCGGGCTCCCGCCCGCGCTATGCTGAAAGCCGTCGGATTTACCGACGCCGACCTTTCCAAGCCGCTGGTCGGTGTTGCCAACACCTGGATTGAGGTCATGCCCTGCAACTATCACCTGCGCCGCCTCTCAGAACGGGTCAAGGCCGGCATCCGCGCGGCAGGCGGCACGCCGATCGAATACAACACGATCGCGGTGTCGGACGGTATCTCCATGGGTACGGAGGGCATGAAAGCGTCGCTCATTAGCCGCGAGGTGATCGCCGATTCGATCGAATTGGTCGCACGTGGCCATTTGTTCGACGCCGTCATAGCCCTCTCCGGCTGCGACAAGACAATCCCCGGCACCGTCATGGCCCTGGCACGGCTCAACCTGCCGTCGCTCATGCTCTACGGCGGCTCCATCATGCCTGGAAAATTTCAGGGCCATGACGTCACGATCCAAGACGTCTTCGAAGCGGTCGGCAAGCACGCGTCGGGAAAGATGACCGACGTGGAATTGAAAGATCTAGAAGACCATGCCTGTCCAGGCCCCGGCGCCTGCGGCGGCCAGTTCACGGCCAACACAATGGCCATCGCCTTCGAATTCCTCGGCATCTCGCCGATGGGCATGAATGGCGTCCCGGCCATGGACTCGCACAAGGACGATGTCGCGTTCCGGTGTGGGCAAATGGTGATGGAGCTTGTGAAAAAAGACCTCCGCCCGCGCCAGATCATCACGCGCAAGGCGCTTGAAAATGCCATCGCCGCTGTGGCCACGACAGGTGGCTCTACGAACGCGGTGCTCCATCTACTAGCCATCGCCAAGGAAACCGGCGTACGGCTGACGATCGACGACTTCGACAAGATCAACCGGAAAGTCCCGCTCCTGGCCGATCTCAAGCCAGGAGGCCGCTTCATGGCAGCGGATCTCTACGCTGCCGGCGGTACGACACTTGTAGCCAAGCGGCTGAAGGACGCTGGGATTCTGCATGCCGGCCAGCCGACCGTGACCGGACGAACAATCGGTGAGGAAGCGGATCGGGCGGCTGAGAAACCCGACCAGCAGGTCTTGCGGCTGCTGTCCAATCCGATCAAGCCTACCGGCGGCCTGGTTATTCTGAAAGGCAATCTGGCTCCCGAGGGCTGCGTCGTGAAGGTGGCAGGCCACTCCATGATGAGGTTCACCGGACCGGCGAAGGTCTTCGACCGTGAGGAAGATGCCTTCGCGGCTGTCAAGGCCCGGCAGATCAAGGCGGGTGACGTGGTCGTGATCCGCTACGAAGGCCCGTCAGGCGGCCCGGGGATGCGCGAAATGCTTGGCGTGACGGCGGCAATCGTGGGCGAGGGGCTTGGCGATTCGGTGGCGTTATTGACGGACGGGCGTTTCTCGGGCGCCACGCACGGCCTGATGGCCGGCCACGTCACGCCCGAAGCGGTCCGTGGCGGCCCCATCGCAGCCGTGAAAAACGGCGACACGATCACCTTCGACATCGCTAGGCGGCGGCTGGACGTGAAACTCTCCACGGCCGAGATCAAGGCACGACTCAAGAAGGTCAAGCAGCCGGTAGCGCGTTATAAATCTGGCGTGATGGCCAAGTATGCCCGGCATGTGTCCTCCGCCTCCGAAGGCGCGGTGACTAGCTAAAGAGAAACGGGGCTGGCCTGCACAGGCCTGCCCCGTTCATCGTCTCCCTTGACAACCAACCGCCATCATACGATCCCCTTCGGCACGGCAAAGACATCGCTCCTGCTGTCTTGATAGAGCAGGCGCAGAGTCGGGGGCAGGGATTACAGACGTCGGTCGTACTCGGACGTGTTCATCAGGCGGTCCGGCCGGAGGCCGGCCGATCCTCAGTGGTGCCGGTAAAAGGCCGCGATCGTCTGGACAACGTAGGTCTGCTGTTCGGCGGTCAGCTCGGCGTAGATAGGCAGCGAGAGTACCTCTTCGGAGGCGCGCTCGGAGACGGGGAAATCGCCCTTCATGTGTCCGAGGTTCTTGTAGCAATTCTGGAGGTGCATCGGGATGGGGTAATAGACCTCGCTGCCGATCCCCTGCTCCTTCAAATAATCTCTGAGTGCGTCTCGCTTCCGGGCACGGATTGTGAACTGATTGAAGACATGATGGTTGCCCGGCGTTGTCGCCGGTAGCGTGACATGGTCGGCCAGCTTTGCCTCCTTGAATAACCACTCATAGCGCACCGCGTTGGCCCGTCGACCCTCCGCCCACGCGTCGAGATGGTTGAGCTTGACTAGCAAAATTGCCGCCTGGAGCGCATCCAGCCGGCTGTTGAAGCCGATCTGGTCGTGTACATATTTCGCCTTGCTCCCGTGTACGCGCAAGCTAGCCAGCGAGTCGGCCAGCGCCTTATCGTCGGTCGTGACCATACCGCCGTCGCCGAACCCGCCCAGGTTTTTTGATGGAAAGAAACTGAAGCACCCCATCGCCCCCAGCACGCCGGCCTTTGTGCCATGCCGCGCGGCGCCGATGGCCTGGGCCGCATCCTCGATGACCGGAATGGTTTTCTTCCTGGCGATGGCAGTGATCGCTTCCATCTCGGCACACTGGCCGAACAAATGGACCGGAATGATGGCCTTGGTTTTGGCTGTGATCTTTTTTTCGATCTGCGCGGGATCGATGTTGAAAGAGTCCGCCTTGATATCCACCAGCACGGGCTTTGCACCCAGGCGTGAGATCGAGCCGGTGGTGGCAAAAAACGTGAACGGGACTGTAATGACCTCGTCGCCATGGCCGACGCCGACCGCCATCAGGGCCAGGAGAATCGCGTCCGTGCCGGAGGCGCAGCCGACGGCGTGTGCGCTGCCGACATAGTGCGCGATGGCCCGCTCGAGCTCCAAGACGCGCGGGCCGAGGATGAACCCCTGCTCATCGCAGACGGCCTCGATGGCCGTCATGATCTCGGACTTGGTTGTCCGATATTGCGCCTTGAGGTCGAGTAAGGGAACGTGCATGCCTGCGCTCCGACAACCGCTGGGTTGATGTATCACAGCCTCGGGCCGTGCTCAAGAAATACGCGGTTTCATTCGATACCGCTGAACCCAGAAGCCCCACCGCTTCTGAATGAGCTGGGTTCAGACACCGACATCAGCGCGCATCCGCTCATACTGCGCAATGCTGAAACCTAAGTTTGACGACGAGCGTGCCGATATCCCCGCGGCCAACGCCATCGCCGCAGCACCCATCGCAAACACAAATAGCGCGGCCAGTTTGCCCCGCTGGCGGACCGCGTCCTATGGACGTGTCGCGTCGGATCCCATGGTCATTGCGGTCTTGAGGAAACAAGCCTCGGGATCTTCGTGGAATCCCTAGAGCACCACCACATGGTTCGTTGTGTCCTGGACCGCCTTCGTGGCTAGAAAACTGGACAGAGCATCATCGCATCCCACGAATCGCCGCTAATGGGAAAGCGAGGGGGCAGTCGGTTTCTGAGGCACTCGCTGCTTAGCCTGCCGCACTCGATCTTCCTGCGTCGGATCGCCCAGCCCCCGCTCACGGAAGCGCTCGATCAGTTTTGAATTGGACGGGTCCAGCTCCAGCGAGCGCAACCAGGCTTCCCGCGCTTGACTCACCTGATTTTGCCGGTGATAGATCTCGCCCAGATGCTCGAAGAGTACCGGGTCATCTCCAACCAGCTCGATCGCGCGGCGGATTTCAGCCAAGGCCTCTTTCAACAGACCGTTCTTAAACAAGGCCCAGCCGAGGCTGTCGACATAGTAGCCGTTGGTGGGCTTCAAGGCTACGGCGCGCTTGGTCAGCGAGAGCGCCTCCTCAATCCTCACGTCCCGCTCAGCATAGCTGTACCCAAGATAGTTCAACGCGTCTGCATGCGCAGCGTCCAATTGCAGAGCCCGTTCCATGGCCCGCACGACGTCGTCGAACTGGTTCAGCTTGTCGTAGGCCGTTCCAAGATTGAAATAGAGATCGGCGCTACCCGGATTGTGCAGGATGCCCGTCTCGAATACCTCCACCGCCCTGGCATGCTGCTCCATCTGCAAGTGGGTCAGCCCCAGGAGAATGTGCCCGTCGGCCCCCTGTGGATTGAGCCCCGTCACCGAGACGAAATGCGGGACTGCTTCGGCATACCGTTTCTGTCGGTAGAACAGATACCCCATATGCATGTGCCCGTCCGTGTAATTGGGCTGGAGCGTAAGATTTTGTTGATAGGCCTGCAGCGCCTTATCATATTCCTTCATCTCCTCGTACATCAGGCCGAGGTAATCACGGATTTTGAGCTCGGCCGGCCGCGCTGCCAACAGCGCCGTCAACTGCTGAACGGCTTTCGGGTACTCCTGCATCTCGCGGTAGACCAGACCGATGCGCAGTTGCGCTTCCAAATCCTCCGGATCGTCCTGCAACATGCGGTTCAGTTCGCTCAGCGCCTCCTGGTAGGCCTTGCCGGTGATATACACCCGAATCAGATTGCGGCGCATGTCCCGGCTGTGCGGATTGATCTTTTGCAGATAGCGCTGGTACACCTCGATGGCCTTGCCCTGCATCTGCTGCGTTTCGTGAACGGACGCCAGCGCTAGATAGGCGGGCTCGAACGACGGATTGATTTCGATCGCTCGCTCGTAACTGGCAACTGCCTGCTCCCATCGCTTCGACTCAGCGTAGACCCGACCCAGAGAGTAATGGCCGACCGGCGACTGCTTGTTCCGCTCGACGCCCTGCTGCAGAACCTGCTCGGCCTCGTCGAGGCGCTGCGCGTTGACGAGCAGAAGCCCCTTCAAAAAATAGGGTTCGCTGTCGGCCGGAGTGCGCTCGATCACCTGTCCGTAGAGGGCCAGCGCCTTGTCCGTCTGCCCGGCCGAGGCATAGATGCCCGCCATCTGCGACAGGACGGCGGCCTCCGGGGGGTCGGCCTCGACCACGCGGTCGGCGAAACGGACCGCGCTGGCCGGCTCGCCGGCTGAAAAATACAGGAGTGCCAGCCGAGTCTTGAGCTGGATCGACGACGAGTCGGCCCGCAAAGCCAGCAGATATTCCCGGATCGCCCGTTCCGTATCCTGTGTGAGTTCGGCCTGATAGCCCAGGATAAAATGGTAATAGGCACGGGGGTCTGCGGCACGGGCCTCGACCACTGGCTGCGCCGCAGCGTGTGTGGAAATGACCGGCGCGGAAACCTCGGCCGATCTAGACGGCAGCAGCCCGGTACACCCGATTGGCAGGGCTCCCAGCGCCAGCATCGCCGCAGCGAATCTCGGCCATCCGGTCCGGAGTGATCGGGGCACCGGGGACATGACACCACTGACGTCGCATGGCCGGCTCACGATCGGAACTCCCTTGACTACTGGTAATTGGTGGTGACGTCGAAGGAGGTTGTGTAGATACAACATTATACGGAGGACGCTGAAAAGGTGTCAAACCGCACGAAGGGCTCGTGCGTACGTGTGAGACGGGTAGTGGCATACGACCGCTCCGCACGATCGCCCCGCGCAGCGTGCCCCCCAGAGACCTGCGCAGACCAACGGTCCGGTGAGGGAACCCGGGGCACTGAGTGCACGCCCTGGTGGGCGATACATGAATTGCCCCCGTGGTACGCGGCGGCGATGCTGCTCTGGTCTTTAGGGATAAGCAGGACCGCCACAAGGCCCGCAAGCTGCGGCGGGGGCTCGCTCACACCGATTCGTGCTTGGAGAGGTCGCCAAAACAGGCGAATTTTTCTAGGAAGACCAGTTTACGGATACCCGTTGGCCCGTTGCGGTGCTTGCTGACGAGAATTTCGGCAATGCCCTTATCCTCGGTGTCAGGATGGTAGACCTCGTCCCGGTAAATGAACATGACCACGTCGGCGTCCTGCTCGATGGCACCCGACTCGCGCAGATCGGCCAACATGGGGCGCTTGTCCGTCCGCGCTTCGACCGCCCGGCTCAACTGCGAGAGCGCCAGCACCGGCACGTTGAGCTCCTTAGCCAGAGCCTTGAGCGAGCGCGAGATGTCTGAGATTTCCTGCTGCCGGGACTCGGCATCGCTTTTCCCCTGCACCAGCTGCAGATAGTCCACGATCAATAAATCCAGCCCGTGCTCGGCCTTCAGCCGGCGCGCCTTCCCCCGCATCTGCTGGACCGTCATGGCGCCCGTGTCATCGATAAAAATCTTCGCGCTTTCGAGCCGGCTCGCAGCCTCCGAAAGATCCCCCCAGTCTTTTTGGGTGAGCTTGCCGATACGCAGAAGGTGCGAGTCGACGTGCGCCTCCGAGCTCAGCATACGCAGCACAAGCTGCGCCTTAGACATTTCGAGACTGAACACGCCGACGGTTTTTCTGCTTTTCAACGCCGCGTACTGCGCCATGCCCAACGCAAGGCTCGTCTTGCCCATGCTGGGTCGGCCCGCAATCACGACTAGATCGGAGGGCTGCAGGCCAGCTGTTAGGTCGTCCAACTCCTCGAATCCGGTAGGCACGCCCGTGATGCGCTCGCTGCGCTGGAAGAGCGTGTTGACGAACTCGAGGCTCTCCATGATCGCATGCTTGAGTTCCGTGAACGATCGACCCAGCTTGCCCTGCGCCAGGCTGAAGACGGAACGCTCGGCGTAGTCCACCAGCTCGTCCACCGAGCCTGCGTTATCGTAGCCTCGCGTGATCACCTCCGTCGCCGTGCCGATCAGACCGCGCAACAGCGCCTTGTCCCGGACGATCTTGCAATGGTATTTGACGTTGGCCGCCGTCGGCACGACCTGCACCAATTCAGCGAGATAGGCCGACCCGCCGACCGATTCCAGCGCGCCCTTCCGCTTGAGATGCTCGGTCATCGTGATCTGATCGATCGCCTCGCCGTGCTCGGAGAGATCGAGCATGGCCAGGTAAATCTTTCGATGAGCGGTCTTGTAGAAATCCTCCTCGGTGAGGAGTTCCATCGCCTTGCTCATCGCGCCGTTTTCGAGCAAAATGGCGCCGAGGACCGATTGCTCGGCCTCGAGGCTCTGCGGCGGCAGGCGTGGATCGGAGAGATCGGGCGGAGGCGTCATGAATGCACGGTCCTTGTCAACGCATCACAACAGAGCAGACAGGTCCTTGATCAATATCTTCTTGCGGCCTGTGCTGGACGGTGCAGTGAGCACCAGCGCCTGGTCGGCACCGAGCGAGGAGAGCCCGACCACTGCCGTGACCGACGCGCGGAGCGTGCAGCCCTCCTGCGCGGCGCGGCGAAGCCCTTCTTCGCCGGCCTTCTCCAGCGTGCCCTGGACGACGCCGTAGCCAGCGCCGCGCAGCGTCTGCGCGGCGCGGAAGAGCCGGTTGCCGGCCTGCTCGGGGGCGGACAGGAAAAAATCTGTTGCCGGTTTTGTGAAACTGTTGCCGCCCGCCTCCATAGCCTGGAACAGCCGGTCCATATCGAATGCGAACCCGGTGGACGGCAGATCGCGGCCGAAACGGCCGACGAGATGGTTATACCGCCCACCCCCGCCCAGCTCGCAGCCGAGCCCCTTGGCAAAAACCTCGAATACCACGCCGTCGTAATAGTCAAACCCGCGGAACTCGCCGAGGTCGATCAGCAATTGGTCCTTTAGTCCGGAAGCCGTGAATAACCGATAGACCTCGGCCAGTCGGTCGAGCGGCGCACGGAGCGCGCGGTCACGTCCGGCCAGTTTGCGGCCCCGTTCCAGCACATCAATCCCACCGTAGAGCCCCGGCGTCTCGAGAATCGCGCGCATCAGCGTGCGCGAGACGGCCTCCTCCGCACAAATCTCCTCAAGACGGGGCAGGTCCTTGCGCGCGGCCGCCTGCTCCGCGCGCTTTTGCCCCTCAGCAGACAGGCCGGACTTGGCCAGCAGGGTTTTGAAAAAGCCGACGTGGCCCAGCGAGACGGTGAACGAGGTCAGTCCGATCTGCGCCAGGCAGCTACCCATCAACGCAATGATCTCAGCATCCGCGCTGACACCGTCCACACCGATCAATTCAGCGCCGACCTGAAAAATCTCGCGCTCGCGGCCGGCATGTTCCGGCGCGTGGCGGAAGACGGTCGTCCGGTAGCAGAGCCGGTGCCGCGCGGCGGATCCGGCCATACCCATCGCGACCATACGGGCAATCTGCGCGGTGACATCTGGGCGCAGCAAGAGCATCCGGCCCGTCGCACGATCCGCAAACTTGTAGCATTGTTCGATAACATCTGGCTCGAGCCCTGGCGACAGCACGTCGAGGTACTCGAACGTGGGCGGAATGATTTCCTGATAGCCCCACCGCGTCAGCGTCCCCAGCAGCGCGGTCTCGAGTTGACGGACGCGCTGCGCGGCATGAGGCAAAATGGTCGCCATGCCCGACGGTACAAGCGACCGCTCGTGTTTCTTCATGGAGTCCCCGTTAATCTCTGGAACGCCCGGGATGCCGGACGGCGTGGATGCGCGTCAGCGCGACAGACTCACCAGTGTGACGGAGAGAATGTGCTTCGCCCGCTTGATCTCTTCCAGCACCTTGAGCGGCAGCGGCGCGTCCAATCCAAGAATCAACAGCGCGTTGCCGCCACGCTCCGCGCGGGCGCACTGCATCCGGGCGATGTTGACGTTATGGTCACCGAGCGCCTGACCCACCGCACCGATCACGCCGGGCTTGTCCTCGTTGAGGATCAGCATCATGTGCCCTTCCGGCACCACCTCGACCTGGAAATCGTCGAGTTCGATGATCCGGGACTCCTTCCGGTTATGCAGCGTACCGGCCAGCCGGTGGATCTTCTTCCCGGCCTCGACGCGCACGCGAATGACGCTAGTGAAATCCCCCGCATCGCCGCTTTTGACTTCCTTGACTTCGATGCCGCGCTCCTTTGCGATCACGGGTGCGTTCACGAAATTGACCGCGTCCTCCAGAATTGGCGTCAGCAGTCCCTTCAGCACGGCGATGGTCAGCGGAGCGGATGAGAGACTCGCCACCTCGCCGCAATATTCGATCGTCACCCGTTCGAGCCCGCCCTCGTAGAGCTGCGACTGGAGCATGCCGATCTTTTCGGCCAGCGTCAGGTACGGCTGCAGCTTCGGCAGCAGGTCCGGCGGCACAGAGGGGATATTCACCGCACCGCGCGCGATACCGCGCGTGAAATAGTCCACAACCTGCTCAGCGATACCGACCGCCACATTCTCCTGCGCCTCGCTCGTCTGGGCGCCAATGTGTGGCGTGCAAATAAAATTGTCCAGCGCCAGCAACGGATTGTCCGCCTTAACCGGCTCTTCCTCGAAGACGTCGAAGGCCGCGGCCGCGACTTTTTTCGACTTCAGCCCCTCAGCAAGATCCGCTTCGTTGACGATGCCACCGCGCGCGCAGTTGACGATCACCACGCCCTGTTTCATCGTCTCGATGACCTTGGCATTGATCAATGATTTTGTCTCGGCCGTCAGCGGCGTGTGCACGGAGACGATGTCGGCCCTCCGGAACAGTTCTGGCAGATCCACCAATGAGACGCCCATCTTCTCGGCCCGCTCCGGCGCCAGATAGGGATCGTAGGCGATCACGTTCATCGAGGCCCCCTGCGCGAGCTTTGAGAGATACCCGCCGATCTGGCCGATTCCTACGATGCCGAGCGTCTTGTTGTAGAGCTCGATGCCCATGAACTTGTCCTTCTCCCACTTGGCCTGCTTCACGGATGCCGTCGCCTGCGGAATCTTCCGGCAGGCGGAGAAAATCATCGCCATCGTGTGTTCGGCCGTCGTCACCGTGTTGCCACCCGGCGTGTTCATCACGACGATGCCGCGCTTGGTTGCCGCCTGGGAGTCCACGTTGTCGAGACCTGATCCGGCCCGTCCGACCACTTTCAGCTTGTCGGCCGCTGCGATCACCT
This sequence comes from Nitrospira sp., assembly GCA_016873435.1. Taxonomy (NCBI): domain Bacteria; kingdom Pseudomonadati; phylum Nitrospirota; class Nitrospiria; order Nitrospirales; family Nitrospiraceae; genus Nitrospira; species Nitrospira sp. Next base: position 26,841 of record VGXF01000007.1, on the reverse strand, counting down.
CTGCCGTGACCTTCGTGCCCGAGCGCACGATCAACCCATCGTACTGCTTGATCTCCTTCAGCAGTTCCTCCTTCGGCATCTTGGTCTTCACGTCCACCGTGAAACCGGCTTTCTCCAAAATAGCCACGCCCTGTTTGGAGAGACTGTCGCTGACAAGAATCTTCATATTCTTAGCGCTGTTCATCTTTCCTGCCCCGTTACTTCTGCGCCATCAAAATTTCCTGCGCCCGGCCGACGCCGCTACCCAGCTTGACCGGATGGCCGAGTCCCTTGAGCACCATTTCGGTTGCCGCCAGCGCCGCAATCACATCGAACCGGTCCGCGTAGCCCATATGAGAGAGGCGGAAGATCTTTCCCTTGAGATGATCCTGTCCGCCGGCTGCCGTCATCCCGTACTGCACACGCAGATTCTTGTAGATCGCCTGCCCGTCAACGCCCTCCGGCGCACAGACTGCCGTGAGCGCGTCACTCGGCGATTGCTTCGGAAACAACTTCAGTCCGGCCGCCTGGAGGCCCTCGCGCGTCGCCTGGGCCAGCGTCCCTTGCCGCGCGAACATCTTGTCCAATCCTTCGGCCTTCATGATCCTGAAGACTTCCTGCAGACCGATGATCAGCGACACCGCGGGGGTAAAGGCTGTCTGGTTCTTAGCCTGGTTTTCACGTTCCTTCTTGAAATTAAAATAGAACGCTGCGTTCTTCGCCTTCTCGGCCAGCCGCCACGCCTTCTCGCTCACGCTCACGAAGGCCATGCCGGGCGGCAGCATTAGCGCCTTCTGCGAACCGGTAATCACCACATCCAGCCCCCAAACGTCCGTCTTAATGTCGAACACGCCAAGCGCCGTGATTGCGTCCACCACCAGAATCGTGTCAGCGCAGCCCTTGACGATCTCGCCCAGCGCCTTCACATCGTGCGACACGCCAGTGGACGTTTCACTCGCCTGCACGTAGACCGCTTTAATGGACGGATCCTTCTTGAGCGCGTCAGCGACCTGTTGCGGATCGACCGCGTGGCCCCACTCGACTTTGATCTCCGTAGCCTGTACGCCAAACGTCTTGCACAGCTTGCCCCAGCGCTCGCCGAACTTGCCGCCGTTGACACACAGCGCCTTGTCGCCGCACGACAAAAAGTTGGACACTGAGCCTTCCATCCCGCCGGTGCCGGAGGAGGCCAGCATCAGCACGTCGTTCCGGGTCTGGAAGAGCCACTTGAGCCCCTCCCGCACCTCGGCGAAAATCGGGTCGAACTCGGGAGCGCGGTGGTGAATGATGGGCCGCGCCATGGCCAGCAGTACCTCTGGAGGCACGGGTGTTGGCCCTGGAGCCAGCAAATACCGTTTCAGCATGAATGGTCCCCTCAGTAAATTCCAGATCGTGTTCGACCGGCAGGAAGAAGGTCACGCTACCACAGGCGTCCGGGAAGGGTCAAGGCAACCGGAGGCCGATTTTCGCGTGCAATCACCGGTACCGCGCGGTTTGGACTCCCAGATTGTCTTGACAAGTTTTCCCGCTGAATTTATTCTCAAACTGCATGCGTTTAAACATCAAATCACACCTCCCCCGACACCGGATTATTCTGACTTTCATCGCTGCGGGTCTCCTGTGCGCAGGCCTGCTGCTGTACGGTGGTACGCCCGCTCTTGCGGATCGGCTCGACACAGGCGTGCCATCCTTTCAAGCCTCCGTTTTTGACAACACGCTCGACGATTTCGCAGTCGCCGAATCCGAAAACGCCGTAGCGCCCGCTTCGCCCGACAGCGACGCCGCGGCTGTAACTCTGAAGCTGCCACCCGTTGTCGCTGAGGAACTGCCGACGGAGCCGCCCGATGCCAACGACAGCAATGCTGCGGACGAGCCGGACACAGACCTGGTGGCTGAAACCGACGCGCAGGAGGGCGATACATTAATCGCGACGGATCTGCCTGACCACGGCGAGACCGTCGCCTACGGCGAACTGCCCGAACCGCAACCGCCGCAACTGCTCTGGCGGTTCAAAACGCTCTTCGGCGGCATGGGTGACATGCCGGATTCGATCCAAGAGCTTGCAGAACATCTCTCGCACATTCCGTTGGTCCGGACCGCCCGCGTGGAGCGCCACATTCGCTATTTCCAAACGTCCAAGCACGATCACTTCGACCAGTGGCTCACCCGGCTGAACCATTACAAGCCGCTCGTCGAAAAAATCTTCGCGCAGTTCCAATTGCCGGCTGATCTGGTGTTTTTGTCGCTGGTCGAAAGCGGGTTCAACCCGAAAGCCTATTCACGGGCCCGGGCGGCAGGCCCCTGGCAGTTCATGCAGGCGACCGGCAAGAGCTACGGCCTGCGCGTGGACGATTACGTCGACGAGCGCCGCGATCCGATCAAATCTACGGTCGCTGCCGCGCGCTACCTGCGCGACCTCTACGATCTCTTTGGTACCTGGCCGCTGGCCATGGCCGCCTACAACGCTGGCGAGCGAAAGATTCAGCGCGCGCTCAAGCAAGCGCGCGCGGAAAGTTTCTGGGAGATCGCGCAGACGAAATTCATCAAGCCGGAAACTCGGGAATATGTTCCCCGTTTCATGGCAGCGGCGATCATTGCCAAAAATCCGGATCAGTACGGATTCGAGACCGCTGCGACGGAGATGCACCAGTTCGAGGAAATCATCATCTCACGGCCGCTGCACCTCAAGGCCATCGCCGCGGCCGCGGATCTCTCCTATGACGAACTGCGCCGGTTGAATCCGGAGCTGCGCCGCGACGTGACGCCGCCCGACGACCGTGCCTACCATTTAAAAGTGCCCGTGGGCAGCCACGGAACGACCGAGCAGGCCGTGGCCGCCATCAAAACCTGGACGGGGCCGGTCGTTGTAACCCGCCCCCCGAAAGCTGCGGAGACGACCCCGCGGTGGTATCGGGTGCAGATGGGCGACAGTCTCAGCACGATCGCCAAACGGTTTCATCTGACGGTAGACAAATTGAAGGAGCGCAACAAGCTCTCCGGCCGCTCCATCAAAGTCGGCCAGATGCTCCTCATCGGTCGCTAAGAGTGTTCCTCGATCAGCGTGTGGCTGGTTTGCTTGAGGGCACGGGTGGCGGTGTAACCGTGGGCGCGGAGCTTCCAGGCGCCTTCTTTGCTTCCAGCGCCTTCATGCGCACCGTTGCCTCTCCGGCAAACGGCGAGTTTGGGAAAATCTTGACCAGATCCTGATAGTGGGCCAGCGCGCCTTCCGGACGCGAAACCGCCTCCTCTAACTTACCGAGTTCAAACAGCACCTGGTCTTTGTTTAACGTCCCGGGCAGCGTCACCACCATGGTAAAGGCCTTGACGGCCGCATCCTGGTCGTTATTTAGTAAATGCGCGTAGGCCATCCGCTGATAGACCAGCCCCAGCATCATCTTGTTCGTGCCGTAGGTCGTCACGTATTTATTGTAGGCCTCGATCCCGTCCTTGAGTTCCTTGTGCTGCACGAGCGCGTTGCCGAGCTGGAAAAGGGCGAGCGGGGCGCCGTGACTGCGCGGATACTGATTGATGACCTGGCGGAACTTCTCAATGGCCTGTTGAAGATGCTCGTTCGCCTTAGCCAGACTGTCCACCGGACGGTCCAGGTACAAACGCGTGGCCTCCCGGTACAAATCCTCGGCAGCCGCGTCCTGCCGACTCTCGTACCAGAGCGCACCAGCCACCGCCGCAATGGCCAGCACGGCTACCAGCAGGCCGATCAGCACGCTCGCCCGGTTCTGCTCGAGCGTGCCCAGCAGGCGCTCCATCCCACTCATGAGATGGGCTTCGTCCGCGTGAATCTCAGGTGCGTCGCGTCTGATCCGATACGTCATCGAACACCCGTCCGTCTTCCGTGCGGCCGTCCCTGACCGCGCGCCGCGCTTATACTAATGTTATTCCACCTTTGTCAATGCGCCCGCGGGCATGCTCACATTGACAGTGTCGAAGAGCCCAGTATAACGTACGGCCACGTTTCATTCTTGCGCGGCGTAAACCTCCTTCCCCCATACGGTGATGTTGCCGCTGTCGCCTTCCAGCACCGCTGATTCCGGATCAGGCGCACCGCCCTACCCAGCTGCAAATTGGCGGGGCTCGGCTGCCATCGCGCTGGGCATACTCCTGCTGGCCACGTTGGAGAACGGCGGGGAGCGGTCTAATTATGTGGGGCAATCTCCTGCTGCTGGGGCCGTCGTCGTCCCGGCCGGTATGCACGTGGCTACCTTTATGTATCAGACACCGTTTCTAACCGCCGGTCTCGGCACTTCGGGGGCCGGCGTGCTACTCTCCGTCGTCTTGGAAGCGGGGCCTGTCCGGCACAGGCCCAGAATACATTGAAGGAACCGGAACATGTTCCAGCAGCGGTTGAATGACCTCGCTCAACAGTCGCTCCTACGCCAGCTGCGCACGATTGCATCGGCCTCAGGCCCCGAAGTGACGCTCGCCGGCCGGCCAGTGATCCTCATGGCCTCAAACGATTATCTAGGTCTGGCCGCCCATCCGGCTCTCAAGCAGGCCGCAATCGACGCCACCGAGAGGTTCGGTGTGGGGGCCGGCGCAGCGCGTTTGATCTCTGGCACGCTGCCGCCGCACACAGAGCTCGAGGCCGCGCTAGCCAAATTCAAAGGTACCGAGGCGGCACTCACGTTTGGTTCCGGCTACCTGGCCAATCTCGGCGTGATTCCCGCCCTGATCGAAACCGGCGGGCTCATTCTGGCCGACCGGCTCTGCCACGCCAGCCTGGTGGACGGCTGCCGGCTAAGCAGCGCGGACTTCCGCGTCTACCGTCACAACGACATGGCCCACTTGAAATCCCTGCTTGCCAGACGAACAGCCCAACGTAGAACGTTGATCGTCACGGACGGCGTGTTCAGCATGGACGGCGATCTCGCCCCGCTACCTCAATTAGTCGAACTGGCCGGCCACTACGGTGCGCAGCTCTACATCGATGACGCCCACGGCACGGGCGTGATGGGAGCACACGGAAGAGGCACGCCGGAACATTTCAATCTGGAATCGCGAGTGCCGTTTCACATGGGGACGCTCGGCAAGGCGCTTGGTACCGGCGGCGCCTACATTGTCGGGTCATCCGCCACGATTCAGTATCTGCTCAACACGGCCCGGACTTTTCTCTTCGCGACCGCGCTGCCGCCTGCGACAGCGGCGGCGACGGTCGCCGCGCTCCGCCTCGTGCAGCAGGAACCGGAGCGCCGGGCACGACTGTGGGAAAACCGCCGGTATCTGCATGGAGGTCTGACGACGCTGGGCTTTCGGATAGCCGACAGCGCCAGCCCCATCCTGCCGATCGTGATTGGCGATACTGAAAAAACTGTGGCCATGGCTGAGCGGCTGCTTGCATTGGACGTCTACGCACCCGCCATCCGCCCGCCAACCGTCCCGAAGGGCACCAGCCGCATTCGGGTCACTGTCACCTCGGCGCACAGCCACACGCAGATGGACCGGGTTCTGGGCGCCTTTCGGACGGCGGGCGAGGCACTGCGGTTAATCTAATTCGAAATGGTATGCTGCCTTCCCACCATGGATTTGCACTGCACAACGGTTTCAATCACAATTTAGCAGGCTCTGCTGAAGATCCCGCTCGCCGACATGCAGGCGGACGAGGCACCGACGGCCGCTGGACTAGACGCTCCCGCTGCAGCCCAGCCTGCGGCCCCCGCGGTTGTTCCTCTCAGGCCCGGCGCGGCACCGGCCTCGTCCGGCGGGTTCAGCATCAAGGAGATGTGAGGACGCCCAGACTCCTCTTTTGGAGGACCGGTCAGGGTGCCTCCTGCACTCCTTCCAGATACTCCGCGATTTTCTCTACCGCGCCGGCGCTCAATTTCTGCCCGTACCAGCGCGGCATTGCCTGATCCGGAAAACCCGGCACCACATAGGCCCCCGGCTCCAGCACCGATTCCACGATATAGGCCCGGACCGTGCTGGCCCGTCCCTTGTACTGAGGGTCTGCCAGCCGCTGCGGCCCCGAGGTACCTAGCACCAGTTTCGGCCCCACGCGCCCATCCGCACCCGCGATGCCGGGAATGGTATGGCAGACTGGGCAGCCGGCCTTGATGAAGAGCAGCTCGATCGGCTCTTCGCCGGTCACCAACGGAATCATCGCCGGATCGAGTTTCGGAACAGACGACTGCTCGGAAATTGGAACCGGCTCGGGAACGGGCTTGAGCAGGGCATAGGTGGCTCCGGCTAGGATGATGCCGGCGATCAGAAAGGTCCACGCCTGTCCAGTCGACTCACGTTCGGCCACAGTCAGGCCCACTTGATAGTGCAGCCGATCGCGTGCGTTTGCGGCTCAGCTGGCGCGCGGCCGGCCAGTATTGCTTCGATCGCCTCGCGCAGAAAATGGCGCGTCACCGCGTTCGGGCACTGCCAGTTATCGTCGATTTTCCCCGTATAGCGCAGCCGCCGCGCACGATCGAAGACGAAGAGCTGCGGCGTATGGGTGGCGCCATACGCCCGCGCAACCACTTGCGTGGCATCCCGCAGATAAGGGAAGTTGAATCCCCTGGCCTTCACGCGCTCCCCCATCGGCTCGAAGCCATCCTCCGGATAACGCACATCGTCGTTGGAATTGATCGCGACCACCTGCACACCGCGTCCGGCGTAGTCGCGTTGGATGTCGATGAGGCGGCTCTCATAGGCTTGCACGTAGGGACAGTGGTTGCAGGAAAAGACGACGACGAGCGCTGTCGCGTCCAGCCAATCATCGAGAGCATGCGTGCGTCCGTCAGTGCCGGGCAACGAAAAAATAGGGGCGAGGTCACCGATCTGAAGGGACATAGCTGACGGTCAATGGTTGATGGTGAATGGGGATCGTACGGCGGGAACGGCCTTCATTCTGCTGGGCCATCATCCGGAACTAACCTGCTCCCTTGTTATTTGGCCGTGTCCATGGCGCACCGGAAACCGATGGTTGAGTCCTGATAATCCGGCGTGGCCTTCAACCGGACGGTCACGCGCAGATTGCGCGGCGGATCGCTCCAGCTCCCGCCGCGAATCACTTTTTTCTCGCCCTTCTCGGGTCCGGGCGGATTCTCCTTCGAGCTTTTTGCGTAATACTCGGCGTCATACCAGTCTGCCACCCATTCGCTGGCGTTGCCGGACATGTGATAGAGCCCATAGGGACTGGTGCCGCCCGTCTTCAAGCCGTGCCGGATACTCATGCCCTCGAGCCCGGCCGTAACCGCGATCAACGTCACCGGGTAGCTCACCCAGGGACCGCGGTTGTAATTAACAATGTCCACGAAAGGCTGCATCTCCCCCCACGGAAACCGGCGCAGATCCGTTCCGCGAGCCGCTTTTTCCCATTCGGCCTCAGTCGGCAGGCGCTTACCCGCCCACTTGCAATAGTCGATGGCGTCCTTCCAGGTCACACCGACCACGGGACGGTCTGGCGCCGAACCGGTTGCATCCTCTTCCCACAGCGGTGGATCGTGCTTAGTGGCCTCGAGAAACTTCGCGTACCGCTCAACGGTCACCTCAAACTGATCGATCCAATAGGCGCGCAGTTTCACGGCATGTGGCGGATGCTCGTTGGGATTGCCCTGATGCCAGTTCAACCCGACATCCTCCGTTCCCATCGTGAATTCACCCTCAGGGATCAATTTCATCGGCGCGGCGTCCGCCCCCTTCGGCTCGCCGGGTGGAATCACCGGCGCCTTGTTGTCATCGGCGGCGCCGAGGAGAAGCAGCCCTGCGAAAAACAGGCCGAGCACCTGAACGGAGACTTGAGACGACGTCATGTGCAACCTCGGACTAATCGACGGATACAGGACACGATCCGGTTTCAAGACTGGATACACTTAGGGTGTTTCTCTGCACGCATCGAATCCGATGTCCCGATAAAAAGCGTGCGCCCCCCACAAGCGTGGCGTGGTGTCCCCAACGGGATTCGAACCCGTGTTACTGCCTTGAAAGGGCAATGTCCTAGGCCTGGCTAGACGATGGGGACGTTCGATTGCTGCTTTGAAGCGATGCACCGGAGAGCCCCGGGGCACGGCCGTGAAATCTAACAGATGAGCTGAGGGGAGTCAAACCTTAGAGCCGGCCCTCTTCGAGCTCATCCACTTTACCCACGTCGTGATCTTCAAAGGAGGGAGTTAATACACCTAACAAGTGAATAAATTCCTAAAGAGGTCAACGCGATAAGGATAGATCATTTAAATGCGTTCAAGCGCTCCCTTGCCACAAGCCTTACATTTAGACCCTGGAGCTCTTCCAGAACCTGCGATCACTAACTTCCCACCAAAAGTACCACTGCAGTTCCCATCGAGACAAAAGGAACACCCGCATGTATTACAGCGAACGGAAATTCGCTGACCAGATTTTCCACATGCTGGACATTCCATTGTTACGACCTTCTAAAGGGGGAAAGCTTTCAGTAAGTCACCTCTTCTTCATTCGTGCGTAGTTCTCGCACCCATCCTCGTCCTTCAAATCGCACGCTTTTCCGTAATAGTTGAGGGCATCGGTGTCGCTTTGTTTCACGCCGTCGCCGTTCTCATACATCGTACCCAGATTGAAACACCCTATCGCATCGCCTCGGTCGCATTGTACTTTGTAGTCTTTGACTTCCTGGGACTCGCCTGCGCTTGAGCAACTTGAAAAGACACACGCAGTGACGAGAGTGCTGACGAGAAGGAGATAACGAAGATTCATAGATGAACCTCCGAGAAGAGACTACGGGAGAGCGAGCAGGGGTAAGTATACACTAAAAGGACTATTTGTGATTCTTCTTCCGTCGCCACCCTGCGAGATGCGCTGGCCGGGTCAGGTTTCATATGTCGATAAAACTGATCAAATCTGAGGCTAGTGAATACGCGGTCTCACGAGAGATTGGATAAGACTGTTTGGTCGTTCCGTAACTTAAGACAATGCCCTTGCACTCGTTCAAAGCCGAAGAGTATGCTACGCGTCAATCATTCGTGACGCATCACTTCATCCGAGCCAGTCAGTGAAAGGAGGCCGGCCATGGCACTGCGATTGGGAGACGAAGCGCCGAATTTTACGGCGGACACGACCGAGGGCAAGATTGACTTCCATCAATGGATTGGCGGCGGCTGGTGCATTCTCTTCTCGCACCCCAAGGACTTTACGCCGGTCTGCACGACCGAGCTGGGCTACATGGCGAAGATTAAGGGCGAATTTGAAAAGCGAGGAGTCAAAGTATTGGCTATCAGCGTGGACCCGCTGGACTCACACAAGGGCTGGATCAAGGACATCAACGAAACGCAGTCGTGCACGGTGGCCTATCCCCTCATCGCCGACCCTGAAAAAAAGGTCGCGCAACTCTACGACATGATCCATCCGAACGCGCTGGACAACATGACCGTCCGCTCAGTGTTCGTGATCGGGCCGGACAAGAAGATCAAGCTCCAGCTTACGTACCCTGCTTCCTGCGGAAGGAACTTTGACGAACTGCTCCGCGTGATCGATTCGCTGCAGCTCACGGCGAAGTTCAAAGTGGCTACGCCGGTCAATTGGAAGGACGGGCAGGACTGCATCATCACGCCAGCGGTCAACGACGAGGAGGCAAAGAAGCTTTTCCCCAAGGGGTTCAAGGCCGTGAAGCCGTACCTGCGCTACACGCCGCAACCGAACAAGTGAGGACCTGACGCGTAGCACCAGGGAACTGGAACGTCTTCCCGCGAAAGGCCGCCGCCAGGCGGCCTTTCTATTTGTGTGCGCTAGACGAGCAGCAGCCCCGCCGTCCTGACTTTTTTCCACCCGCCCGATTTGGCAAATGCCGTGCCGTGCTTCGCAGCCATCACGTCTTTCCAGACCGGATAGCGAGTCCCGGATTTCGGTGTGCACGCACGCAGCAGATCCCCCAGCCACACGGCCTGCTGAGACGGCAGCTCCAGTGTCACATCGTCGGCTCTCGTCGGCAGAATCACGCGGGACCGGCCACGCCCGGCGGATTCGACGACCGATTCGCCACCGGTCCAGACCAGCCGTCGCTCCACGGCGTGATCCTCGCGGTCCAGCGGCTGCGCCAAGACACCGGCAACCCATCGTTTCGGCAAGCGTGGCGACGACACCCGATGCGAAAACCAGTGCCGCACCGGCAGCGCCAGCCCTTCCCCTTCCAGATAATTCATCGTGGCCCGGCGCAGTCCTTCGCCGAGCCAAGCCGGCGCCTGCCCCTTGGGATCCTCGTGCATAAGATCGTTTTCGGCAAATCCGCTGAACGACGGGCCGGTAATGCGGATACCGTGCGCTGCCGGATTCAATCCGACCGGACTGTGCGCCGTCGCCACGAACTTATGCCAGAAGGCAGATTGAATCAGCCCGGCGGCGAACAATTGGCGGACCCGCTCCAGCGCATCGACGGTTTCGGCAATCGTCTCGCCCGGCAGACCGTACATCAAATAGGCATGCACGAGAATGCCCGCCTGACGAAATCCCTGCGCCACACGCGCCGTCTGGTCCACGGTAATGCCTTTTTTCATCTCAGCCAGCAGCCGGTCGGACGCCGCCTCCAGCCCCGCACTCACCGCCACGCAGCCGGAGGCCGCCAGCAGGCGGCAGAGATCCGGCGTGAAGGCCTCCTCAAAGCGAATGTTGCCCCACCAACTGATGGTCACATGCCGCTCCAGCAGGGCCAGAGCCAAATCTTTGAGTCCGTGCGGCGGTGCCGCCTCGTCCACGAAGTGAAATCCGCGCCGGCCCGTTTCGGCGATCAGGGCCTCGATGCGATCGACGAGAATCGCGCTCGGCGCGGCCTCATACCGGCCGATGTAGTCCAGCCCGACATCGCAAAAGGTGCATTGCTTCCAGTAACAGCCATGCGCAACCGTCAGCCTGTTCCAGTGGCCGTCCGACCAGAGCCGGTGCATCGGATTGAGTGTGTCCAGAATGGAGAGGTAGCGGTCCAGCGGTAGACCGTCATACGTCGGTGTGCCCGCCTGGGCCATTGTGACGTCTGGGTCGCGCGTCCCGTTGCGAACGACCACTGCCCCGCTCGTACGTACGAAGGTCCGCTTCAAATCTCCCTCCTCGCGCGTCCCTGACATATGTTCGAGTAGGCACTGCCAGGGCCACTCTCCGTCGTCAAGCATGATGTAGTCGCAATAGTCGAACACGCGCGGATCGGACAGTCGCCGTAATTCCGTGTTGACATAGCCACCACCGAGCACGATCTTTACGTCAGGCCGCTTTGTTTTGAGCGCCTGCGCGACGCGAAACGCTCCATAAAGATTGCCCGGAAACGGCACGGACAGGCCGACCACAGTCGGCGCCGTTGAGTCCACATGCCGCCAGAAGGCCTCCAGCATCCAGTTGTCGGTCAGGCTTGGTGGCGGCGCGAGAGCTTCCAGTACGGTATCGAAACGCGTGGCCGACACACCCACATGCTCCGCGTAACGGCTGAGCGCGAATTGCGGCGCCACGGTGGCCTGCACCAGATCAGCAAGGTCTTCCAGATAGAGCGTGGCCAGATGCTTGGCCTGATCAGTTGTCGACGCTGCCGGCACACGGGAACGGGCTGCAAACCGGGGCCCCTGCGGCAGGAATTGCCCCTGACAGATGCGCGGCGCCAGACTCAAGTCCCGTCCCTGGAGAAACGCCACGACCGGATCTATTGTATCCAGATAGGCCACCTCAAGCGCGAGCATCTGCCGGGCCTCGCCGGGGGCTGCGCCACCTATGGCACGAACCCCCTCGAACACGCGCGACAATCCTCCGCGCGAAAACAGGGCCAGCGCCATCTCGATGCCGAGATCGGCCTGCCGCACGCGCCAGCCCCGCGCGCGTAGAAAGCCCATGAGATAGGCGGTCGAGGGATAGGGTGTATTAAGCTGGGTTAGTGGAGGAATGACGAGCAGAACGGACGGCGTCATGGCCGTCTAGAACTATCACACCGCGCCCTCCCTGCGCCAGACACAGACGACGCTCTACCCGGCGCGCGCTGCTTGCGCACCTTGCGCTAGGTCTGGTCCGCCCGCTGTACACTGTCGGAGTGCTAGGCCCCCGGCACGAGGAAGGAACGCGGTGAGCTCACCGGGCCACGGAACGCGCAGCCTGGCTTGACGCAGCAGCACTTGCGTGATTACAGCAGCACTGATGATTACTCCGGGCTAGAGTCCCGGTAGAAATCGCCGGAGCTTGGACATGAATTCTGTCGGTGGCTGCCTGGACGCCGGTTCGTGGTCCCCGTGGTCAGTTGATTCTGCCTTGTGCTGGGTCGCCTGGAACGAGGTCGGAATGTGCTTGGCTAATTCGGGAGCGGTGCGCGTGATCAATTCCTCCCAATCCCGCCCCTCCACACCGATTAGAATAGCCGAGGGTCTGCCATGTCGCGTCACAACGACACAGGATTTTTGCGAATGATCCACGCATTCCTTGATGCATTTCTGAAGTTCGCGGACCGCGATGGTCTTCATGCCTCGACCTCCTCTACGTACACCAAAACATTTACTGCCGTATTCTTCAGAGCTATTATTTCATTGCAGACGAGTTAGAAAAAAGGCGTCAATATACTTGCATATGCGTAAATATATACTGATGATGTTCAAAAAGCTACTGTTTGCTGTTGAAAAAAAAGTGGGGACTTGAGCATCACAGCCGTGCCACGCTCTGCATAAGCACCTGGCGACCTTAGCCAGAATTCCAATTCTGTAACTAAGGAGGCCTCACGCAACTCCTGTGCACGCCTCTGTCTCGTCAGATGGTTCTACCTGCCGGGCTGGTTGCCGATTTGCTATTCACTGTGCCAGTTCCACAAACCGACGAGCCCAGCAGCAAAGCCCACGATCTGATCTGGATTATCACAACGCTCGCGCCGCGGGCAGGCATACGGGTGCGGTCTGGGCAGAACGTGGAAGGCCCGGTCGGCACGGGTGGGCACCCGGCCGTTCATGTGACGCAATTGCCCGAGATGGACTGCTCCTACGCCGCCCTCCGTCTCGGCGGCATCAACGCCGTGCTCAGGCCTGCGTGAGGAAAGCACCGGGCAGGAGATCAGGAACCCTGCCGAGCGGCTCCTGGCATCGTCTTACGCGGAGCGAAACTGCAGCGCCGCCGAATTGATGCAGTACCGCAAGCCCGTTGGGCGGGGCCCGTCGTTGAACACATGTCCCAGGTGACCGTTGCACCGCGCACAGTGGACTTCGGTCCGCCGCATGAAGAATTTCGTGTCGGTCGTGGTCCCCACTACACGCGAATCGATCGGCTGCCAAAAGCTCGGCCAGCCGGTGCCACTGTCGAATTTGTGCTCGGAGGAAAACAGCGGCAATGCGCAGCCGGCACACTGGTAGAGGCCGGCGGCATGGTTGTCGTGGTACTTGCCGGTGAAGGCCCGCTCGGTACCCTCGTGCCGCAGAACGTTGAACTGCTCTGCTGTCAGAAGGGCTCTCCACTCGGATTCGGTTTTGACCACTTTCTCGATCGGATCAGGAATGGACACGGGATTTGCCTTTTTATCGCTCATGGGGCGGCCTCCTTTCTTCCTATTCCCTTGGTCGTTTGAAACCGAGGACCGTACCCACTCCGCGAGAAATCATTGAACGGCTCGGTACCCTATGATACCTCCCCGCCGTGGCGAATGCATCCTCTCGGCGACCAAAGACATGGCTGTCCTGAAGCAGCGGCAAGGACAGCGCCTGGACGCTCTACGTGCTGCGGACCCAGCATGACGTGGACGTGGTGGGACTCCTGACGGCCGTCAATCAAACGGTCGCCCGTGTGGCCATGCACGCCGTGCGCGAGGACCTACTGGACCCCAGGCCGCAGCAACGGGTCTGCCGCTGATCAAAGTGCCACTTCCCCTTCCCTGCTCAACTGACCGTTACGAAAACACGATGCACGGCACGACCGCCCGGGCCAGAGCGGAGGGTATCACCCAGATGGCGTTCGGCAATCTGTTTCTGGAGGATGTGCGGCAATACCCCGAGCGGCGGCTGGCCGGTACCGGCATCGAGCCAATCTTCCCGCTGTGGGGGCAGTCCACCGGACAACTGGCGACCTGCATGGTCGCCTCCGGATTGCACGCCCATCTGACCTGCGTGGATCCGAACCAGTTCGATCCGGTCTTTGCCGGACGGCCTTCGACGAGTGGCTGCTGAGAGACTTGCCAACGACGGTGGACCCCTGCGGCGAGCGGAGCGAATTTCACACCTTTACCTACGCCGGGCCCATGTTCAATCGACCGATTCCCATCCCGCCCGGCCCAGTCGCCACGCGCGACGGGTTCGTGTTTACCGATCTCACATTGGTTCAGCGGTCGACAGCCAGCCCGCCCGCCCCCCCCAACGCAGGGCGGAACTCTAGTACGCGCACGTCAGACCTCCTGCTTCGACGGCGTCCGCCGCATCGAACCCTGCACGAGCGCAAACTCATAGAGTCGGCATACCAAGGCACCGTTAGAGAGCGGTGTGCGGCGGGACGGCGTCAGGCGGATCAGTTTTGGCAGACGCAAATCGGCGGTAAAAATACAGGCGCGCCAGCCGGCAAACCGCTGTTTGAGCACATCGCCGAGCTTCGGATAAAACGAGGCCAGCTCAGCTTCCTCCCCCGTCCTTAAGCCATAAGGCGGATTCATGACGAGCAGACCGGACGCCTCCGGCGGTTTCACGTCGAGCACGCTCACCTGCTTCAGCGAGACAGCCTCCGCCAGACCGGCCGCTTCCAGATTAACCTTTGTCGTCGCCAGTGTGGCACCGTTCACGTCACTGCCATAGAGTGTACGGAGCATGCCTGGGCGCTGGCGCGCACGACTCTCGTCACAGATGCCCCGCCACATACGCTCGTCGAACCCAGCCAGTTTCTCGAACGCAAAGCGGCGGCCGGATCCCGGCGCAATACCCCGTACGATCTGCGCCGCTTCGAGCAAGAACGTTCCGCTGCCACACATGGGATCGAGCAATATCTGCTCCGGCGTCCAACCAGCCAGCTTGAGAATGCCCGCAGCCAGATTCTCTCGCAGCGGCGCTTCGGTACGCACCTGGCGCAGGCCGCGCTTGAAGAGTGGCTCACCGGAAGTGTCAAGATACATGGTGGCGTACGTCGCATCCAGAAAGGTGTCGATCCGCAGGTCGGGCGTAGCCGTGTCCACGTTGGGGCGTGCCTGCCCCGCGGAACGAAAGGCGTCGCAGACAGCGTCCTTGATACGGAGCGTAGCGAAGTCGAGACTCTTGAGCGGGCACTTCTGCGCGCTGACCTTCACCTTGATCGAACGGCCGACGGAGAACCAGTCTGTCCAGCGAAGCCTCCGCGCGGCATCGTAGAGATCCTGCTCGGAACGGTAGGGCCCGTGCCAGAGCCGCCAGAGGACGCGGCTGGCGATCCGGCTTTCGAGGTTGACACGGTAGCAAAGATCAAACGGACCAGCGAAACCCACCCCCCCCGGCGTCGGGATGAGATCCTGCGCGCCGAGCGCGGTCAGTTCACCGGCCAGCACGGACTCCAATCCGCGCGGGCACGGCGCAAAAAACTGCTGGAGCGAACCGCCCATGCTACCGGCGGTTATTTCACGCCGAGCAGTTCCACGTCAAAGACCAGCGTGGCGTTCGGCGGAATGACGCCGCCGGCTCCGCGCGCGCCGTACCCCAGCCCGGGCGGGATTGTCAGCTTGCGCTTGCCGCCGACTTTCATACCTTGCACGCCCTCATCCCAGCCCTTGATGACCTGGCCGAGCCCGAGCGCAAACTGAAAGGGCTGGCCCCGGTCCACGCTAGAGTCAAACTTCTTTCCATCCGTCAGCCAGCCAGTGTAGTGCACGCTGACGGTCTGCCCGGCTTTCGCTTCAGCGCCGGTGCCGACTTTCAAATCGTCGTATTTCAGTCCCGAGGCAGTGGTCACGTCAGCCATGTCTGCTCCTTGGTTAATAAGTTACTCAGTTGAGATTGAGGAGATCGAGTCGGAAATCTTTCTCCGGTTCTGCATGATGAAATTTGAACCCGCCCGGTTCCTGGTAGTCCATCGTGATGCCGCCTAACCGCGCCGCGCTGGTGGCAGGGATTGCGACCGTCAAACCGTCGACAGACTGCTCCTCATCATCCGGCTGGACTTTATCCTCCAACGTGATGCCGAAGACCAGCTGCTGCTCATCCACGTCCGTCACCTGCACGCGGACAACGGGATCCTCCGGATGCTCGAGGACGAGCACCTTAAGCCGTTCAATGGCTGAGCGCGTGAGTTTCAGCATGCGTCACTCGTGTTTTGCCGTCAGATCCCACTCGTTGAATAGTTGTAGGTCGTATCTCACTTCGCGCGGTTTTCTAAGTTGCACCGGCTGAGGAGCCTAAAATAGCACCGGCCGTCAGCTGGCCGCTGACGGAGAGACACACAAACTCTTGAATAATATGGTGAGCCGGCTGGGACTCGAACCCAGGACCCTCGCCTTAAAAGGGCGATGCTCTACCAACTGAGCTACCGGCTCTCCGAAGACGTTATTTGTGAATCGTCATTCGTTGAAGGCAAGCCAGCTTACCATTTTCGATGGGTACTTGTTCAAGAACGAATGCCGAGTGACGGCTGCCGGGAACCGCTCGTCAGCGTTTCCGGCGGGACTTGGTCATTGGGTTGCGCAGAACGATGGTTTCCCCACGCTTCGATCCGGTGGAGATGATATCAATCGGGCAGGCTGAGACTTCTTCAACACGCGCTAGATACCGCTTGGCCTCACGTGGCAGCTTGGCATAGGACGTGATACCAGTGGTCGGCGCGGCCCAGCCCTTGAACGTTTCGTAGACCGGCGCGCAGTTCTCGAGTACGTGCAGGTCCGCCGGCATGTCCCTGTAGACCTTGCCGCCGTACCGATAGCCCTTACAGAGCTTGATCTCCTTACAGCCGTCGAGCACGTCGAGCTTGGTGACAGCGAGCGCGGTCAGCCCGTTGACGCGCGTGGCGTAGCGCGCGACAACGCCGTCAAACCATCCGCAGCGCCGGGGCCGCCCGGTGGTCGCACCAAACTCCTTTCCCCTTTCTTGTAGTCCGCCCCCAATGTCGTCCTTCAATTCTGTCGGGAACGGCCCCCCGCCCACGCGCGTCGCGTAGGCCTTGGCGATACCCAGGACGCCATCGATCTTCGTCGGCCCCACGCCCGTGCCGGTGCAGGCACCACCGGCCGCCGAGCTGGAGGACGTGACAAAGGGATAGGTCCCTCCGTCTACGTCCAGGTGTGTGCCCTGCGCACCTTCAAACAGCACGCACTTGCCGCGGTCCACCGCCTGATTGAGCAATACGGTTGTATCCACGATGGAATTCTTCAGCCGGTCGGCATAGCCCATGTACTGCTGAAAAATTTTCTCCACTTGGAACCCTTCCGCCTTGTACAGACGGTCGAGGAAGGTGTTCATCTCGGCCAGATTCTCCTCCAGCTTGCGCCGGAAGAGATGCGGATTGAGCAGATCGCCCATGCGGATGCCGATCCGAGCCATCTTGTCGGAATAGCAGGGACCGATGCCGCGGCCGGTTGTGCCGATCTTGCGCGACCCCTTGGACTGCTCGGACGCCTTCTCGATCGCCTTGTGATAGGGCAGAATCACGTGGGCCCGCTCGCTGATCACAAAGTTGCGCCCGAACTTCACGCCCTTGGTTTGCAGACCATCCATTTCCTCGATCAGTGCGGCCGGATCGATCACGACGCCGTTGCCAATGATGCAAACCTTCCCGGGATAGAGCACGCCGGAGGGCACGAGATGAAACACAAAGGTGCCGTGATGATTGATGACCGTATGGCCGGCGTTGGAGCCGCCTTGATAGCGGACGATGAGATCCGCATCGCGGGCAAGGATGTCCACGATCTTTCCCTTGCCCTCGTCGCCCCACTGCACGCCGACGATCACTACATTAGCCATGTCGTTGCTTAGCGAATAGCGAAGAACCGAAATCTTGTCCTTTGGCTACCATCCATTAGGTGCCATCTGTTCGCTTCTCCTCACAAAAGAAGAGCCCTGACCGGAGCTTGCGAGCACCAATCAGAGCCTGGTGCGCTCAATAGTAGGATGCACCGCCAAGCTTGTCAAGCAAGGCGACCCCGTGCTAGCATCGCCTTGTTTTTCGGTATGATGCGTGGTTGAAGTGGGGCTGTGGCGCAGTTGGGAGCGCGCCTGCATGGCATGCAGGAGGTCGCCGGTTCAATCCCGGCCAGCTCCACCAAACCAGCGCGGTCTGTGGTCAGACGGCTCTTGTTACCCTCTGCCCGCGCTGGTGCGCGACTGAAGCACCCTGGCTGAATCCCTGCAGGCAGCGCTAATGGGCCATGGCATGGGATTGCTGACGCAGGTGTTGCTACGCGACGGACCTTCTGTTTCGGTTAGCTTGACGATGCGTTCATCTCTCTACTTCGTCCTCCTCCTCTGAGCGGACCGTTCCGTTTGTTTCCAGTCGTCTGACGATCACACATTAGAGAACGGGGTAGTGTGCCATGCTCCAAATTGAGCACGTCTCGAAACAGTTTGCCTCCCGCATCCTCCTGACGGACGCGTCCGCCCACCTGCGTCCGCACACGCGCACCGCGCTGGTTGGCCCCAACGGCGCCGGCAAGACGACGCTCCTGCGCATGATCCTCAGCGAGGAATCGCCGGACAAAGGCACGATCCGCAAGCACCCGCGACTCCGGATCGGCTACCTTCCACAAGAGTTGGAAACGCTCGGCGGGAAGACGGTGCTGGACGCGGCCCATCGCAATCAGTATGCGGAGCACGAGGCCAAGCGCATTCTGGCTGGCTTGGGCTTCGCGCAGCAGGATTTCGATCGGCCGATCGAGACGCTTTCCGGCGGCTACCGGATGCGGGTGGCGCTAGCGCATTTGCTCCTATCGAATCCCGACGTGCTGATGCTCGACGAGCCGACAAACCACCTCGACAAGCCAACGCAAACCTGGTTCGAGGATTTCCTGCTCAAGTCGCAAATGACGATCCTCATGATCAGCCATGACACGAAATTCCTCGACAAGATCGCCACCCACGTTTGGGACCTGCGCCATCATCAGATTCAGGAGTACCGGGGTAATTATACAAAGTTCACGGAGCAGCGAGCCGAGCGGGACAGTCACGAACAAGCGGCCGCCACCCGGCAGCAGAAGGAGGTCGCCCGCGTCCAGAAATTCATCGACCGGTTCCGCTACCAAGCCAATAAGGCCAGCCAAGTCCAGTCCCGGATTAAGCAGATGGAGAAGGTCAAGCTGCTCGAGGTCCGGCGCGACACAAAGCGCGTGCGGTTCAAATTCCCCCTGCCCTCGCCCAGCGGCCGACAGGTGATCGAGATGGGGCACATCGCCAAAAGCTACGGCGCAAACGTAGTCTATGCGGATTTGAATTTTTCGCTTGAGCGCGGCCAGCGGGTCGCGCTGGTTGGCGAGAACGGCGCGGGCAAGAGCACGCTGCTCAAAATGCTAGCCGGTGTGCTGGAACCCGACAAGGGCACGCGAAGGCTGGGGCACGCTGTGACCGTGCAATACTTCGCCCAGCACCAGGCCGAGTCGCTCAATCCTGAACATACGGTGCTCGAATCGCTGGAAGAGATCTCGACCACGGCCGAGCGGAATTTCCTGCGTGGGCTGGCCGGCGCGTTTTTGTTCTCTGGCGCCGATCAGAAGAAACCGATCAAGGCCCTCAGCGGAGGCGAGCGCAACCGCGTGGCGCTGGCCCGCATGCTGGTGGAGCCGGCGAACACGTTGTTGCTTGACGAGCCGACGAACCATCTCGATCCAGCGTCGGTGGACGTGCTGACTGATGCGCTGACTGATTTTCCCGGGACAATCGTGTTCATCTCGCACGACCCGACCTTCCTTATGCGTGTCTCCACGCGCGTGGTGGAAATCGAGGAAGGCAAGGCCCGTGATTTCCACGGCGACTACGAATACTATCTCTGGAAGCGGGCGCAGGAGCTAGAGTCTATCAAGGAAACCAGCGAGGAATTGAAGCCGACAGCGGTGCAGCAGCGAAACGAGAACTCCGCCAAGCAGGCTCCGGCGCAGCCTGCGCAGAATCAGGCCCAGCGGCGCGAAATGGTGAAATCAAAGGACCGGCTGGAGAAACAGATCGCGCGGTCGGAATCCGAGATCGCCGCCTTCGAAGCCAGGATCAAATCACGCGACCAGGAACTGGCTGACCCGGCGCTCTACCAGGATTTTTCCCGCTGGAACGGTTTGCATAAGGAACAGGAGGCGTGGAAGAAAGATCTGGACCGGTTGACGGCCCGGTGGAGCGATCTGTCGCAGGAGCTGGAGTTGGTGAAGCAGAAGCTGAAAGAGGGCTAGCTCGATCGACCGTCAGGAGAATTCCGCGCAGGGACGCGGCCAGATGCTAGGCCGCAGGCGAGAAAAAAACCGCAGCCGCATGGGCACCGCAAAGATCAACGGTATCACCCTCGCCTACACGGATCAGGGACAGGGTATGCCCGTCGTGATGCTCCATGCATTTCCGCAGGACCGGATGATGTGGGCGTCGCAAGTGGCGGCCCTGTCGAAAACCTATCGCGTGATCGCGCCGGACTGCCGTGGCTTCGGCGAATCGGATGCACCGGCTGGGGCCTATACGCTGGAACAATATGCTGACGACGTCAAGGGCCTGCTGGACCATCTCTTGATCAAGCCAGCCGTCTTTGTCGGCCTGTCGATGGGCGGCTACACGCTTTTTGTGTTTTATCGAAAGTATGCCTCACACGTGAAGGCACTGGTGCTGGCAGATACACGGGCGGGAGCTGACACTGAAGAAGGAAAAGCGGGACGGCTGGCGATCGCGGCGACGGCTCAGAAAACAGGCGCAGGGCGGGTCGCCGAGATCATGCTGCCAAAGCTACTGTCCTCCGTCGCGCGAGAAACCAAACCGGAACTGATCCGCTCCGTACGGGCGCGCATCGAGCAGACACACCCGAACGGCATCGCCGGCGCTCAGATGGCCATGGCCGCACGGCCCGACTCGGTGCCGCTACTGCCGCAGATTACCTGCCCGACGCTCATTCTTATGGGTGAACTGGACGGACCGACCCCCCCGTCAGAAGGGAAGCTGATGGTCGAGGCGATCCCCGGCGCGCGACTGACGATCATTCCGCAGGCCGGCCACCTCTCCAACCTCGAACAGCCGGAAGCGTTCAACACCGCACTGCTGAATTTTCTCCAAAAACTGAAGTGAGGCGAGACCGCGGTTGTTACTCTCGAATCCGTCCGCGGTTGATCAATTTTAAAAATTCTGAGCGGGTCTGCTGCTGGGTTCGGAAATCGCCCATCATATGGCTGGTAACCGCCACCGTGTTCTGTTTTTCGACCCCGCGCATCATCATGCAAAGGTGTTGCGCCTCGATGACGACACCAACGCCCTGCGCGTTAAGCTTCTTCATGAGCGTTTCGGCAATCTGCACGGTCAGATGCTCCTGCACCTGCAAGCGGCGACTGAAGGTATCCACGATGCGAGGGATTTTGCTGAGGCCCACGACCTTCTTGTTGGGGATGTAGCCGACGTGGCACTTACCGAAGAACGGCAGGAGGTGATGTTCGCAGAGAGAAAAAAAGTCGATGTCCTTGACGATCACCATCTCGTCGTAATCAATCGGGAACAGCGCGCCGTTGAGCAGATGGTCCACGTCCTGCCGGTAGCCCCTTGTCATGAACTGCCATGCCTTAGCCACGCGCGACGGTGTGTTGCGGAGACCGTCGCGTGTGGGGTCTTCGCCCAGCGTGACCAGCATCTGCGTCACCAGGGATTCCATATCGGTGATGTCGGGCGGCCGGCCATTGCCCTGCACGCGCGCTTTTGACAAAGTCGGTTTATTCGTCGGCATGATTACCTCGTTCCTGCCACCGCCGGCCCGGCGTATTCGAACCAGTTGTCGCGCGTCTCCACCAGCACAACCTTGACTAGTTGTCCTGTCTCCAGCTTATCCACGAGCAGGTCCCAAATGAAAATGGCCAGATTTTCGCCCGTCGTCGTCTTGTCGGCAAAGGCGGGATCCCCGTTCAGATCCCGATGGTCAAACCGGCTCACGACCGTCTCCTGCACTACCCGGTCGAGCGCGGCCACGTCAGCCGCCAGTCCCGTCCGCTCGTCGATGGCTTCCCGCACTGTCACCAGCACCGCGTAGTTGTGCCCATGGCCGTTCGGATTGTTGCACTTGCCGAACACCTTCCGGTTGTCAGCCTCGGACAGATGGTCCGTGTGCAGCCGGTGCATGGCGGCGAACGTATAGCGGCGCGTGAGGTCGGTGGTCGCGGTCGTCATCGCTTTGCGTCCTGCGCCTCCTTGGCGGGCATCGGCGCCTCCCACTTCTTTTCGGGTACCCGCACAACCACGTCGCCATGAATCTTCGCTTGGCAGCCCAGCCGGTGCCAGGACTCGGTCAGCGCCTCGCGGTCCAGCAGGTCCTGTTCGTCGAACTCAATCTCGGACAAATGCTCAGGGCCGCTCTGCACCTCCACGCGGCAGGTCGTGCAGGACGCGTTTCCACCGCAGTCGTGATTGAGCGGAAAGCCCAGCCGCTCCGCCGCCTCTAGCAGCGAGCACTGCTCCGGTACCTCTCCGCTTTTGCCGTCGGGATGCAGGAACGTGACCTTGGGCATGGGACAGACTTCCTGAACGGGTTGCTGGTCAATGCGCGGCGGTGGCGGCAGCGGCCGGCCGGTTGCCGAAGGGACAGCGCTGCTGCGCAATATGCTCGTCGAACTCGTGGCGAAACAATTTCAGGCTGCTCTGCACGAGCACGGCCGCGCCGGTCACCAGCGTGCAGTAGCCGGTGCCTTTCACGAAGCCGCAGAGCTGCAGCAGGCTGTCGAGATCCTTCTGCGTCCCCTCGCCGTTCTCGATCTTCGTCATGAGCGTCGCCAGATTGTTCGTGCCCATCCGACAGGGCGGGCACTGGCCGCAGCTCTCACTCTTAAAAAAATTGGAGAATTTCAGTGTCTGGGCCACCATGCAGGTCGCATCGTCCACGACGATCACGCCGGCCGAGCCCAGCCCCGTGCCAGCCTTCTTGAGCGCGTCGAAATCCATCGGCAGGTCCAGTTGCTCCGCCGTCACCATCGAGAACGATGGGCCGCCCGGAAACACCGCCTTGACCTTGCGGCCACCCGGCACGCCCCCTCCGCACTGCTCGATCAGCGTGCGCAGCGACGTCCCCATCGGCAGTTCGTAGACGCCCGGTTTGTTCACTGAGCCGCTCAGCGAGAACAGCATCGTGCCAGGGCATTTTTCCGTCCCCACCTGCACGAACCACTCGGCGCCCTTAAGCAGAATGCGCGGAATGTTGCAAAGCGTCTCGACATTGTTCACGAGCGTCGGCTTGCCGTAGAGACCGAAGTCCGTCGGATAGAAGGGCGGCTTCTGCCGCGGCATCGCCGGCCGGCCCTGCATGGATTCCAACATTGCCGTCTCCTCGCCGGCCACGTAGCTGCCCATGCCAGTGAAGAGCTCGATCTCTAAATCAACGCCGGTGCCGAGGATGTTCTTGCCCATTAGCCCCTTGGCCTTGGCTTGCGCGAGCGCCTTCTCGAGATGCGTTCGCTCATCGGTGTAATCGTGGTTGATGTAGATGAAGGAAGCCTTCGCCTGTGCCGTGAAGGCAGCGATCAGGCAGCCTTCGAGCAACTGATGCGGATGGTTCTTGAGGAGAAACCGGTCTTTGAATGTCCCCGGTTCGTGTTCGCCCGCGTTGCAGACGAAGTAATGTTCTGAAATACGGTGGTGGAGCACCTTGTCCCACTTAATGCCGGTCGGAAAGCCGGCGCCGCCGCGCCCACGCAGGCCGGACTTCTTGAGCACATTGACGATTTCTTCACGGTTGCCGCCCTTAACGCACTGCTTCCAGGCCTCGTAGCCCCCCGTGCAGGCATAGGCCTCGAGGTCCCAGGGATCGCCGGTCGATTTTTCAAGCAGCCGTGCTTCCGCCATTACTTCTCTCGCATCACACTTAAACGAAAACGGAACCTTCACTATAAATCTTGCCCTCTCGGAACGTCAAGCAAATGGCTTCCGTGAGCCAATGTTCTCACGGTCTTATGAATAATTTTAGTAAGCGGCGGGAGCTGAGAGCGGCTGGTTCGTAACCAAATCCAACACGTGCAATGCGTCGAACGAAGCAGTCACAGTTCCCCGCGTGGCGAGGCCGATGCGGTCCAGTTTTGGAATCGCATCGTCGGTCACGGCGGCAATCTCGCGACCGTCCACGAAGATGGACAGGCGGGGCCGGCTCACGTGGGCAAAGTTGATGCGCTGTACGCGGACCACGTGCCAGGGACGCTTGATCAGTTGCACAGGCTGCCGGTCCAGCAATTCCGTTTGTCCGTCCGCGATCCGATGGATGGCCACAGTCGAAGAAGTCTGATCCAGCGTGACCACGTAGGAGAGGCGCCTCTCCGAGGTCGTCATGACGATGCCTGCTCCACTCCCTGACGATGCCGCGTCCGTACGCACGTGCACGGTCACGTCCGGATAGGCATAGCCCGTTGCCTCGGCCAGCAACAGCTCAAAACATTCGCCGGCGGCAGCCTTGCAGCCGGCGGCATGGGCCAGCACGTGCGGTGCGGTCGGCGCATCGGTGTCCGCCTTGACGGACCAGGGCGAGGCTCCATCAGGGACCGCCGAAAATCCCTGCGGCACGACGCCCACCTGATCCTTGTCGAAATCCCAGGTCCGCCAGAGGTCTTGCGGTGGCGGTGTGGCATGCACGCGCACGTCGAGTACTTCCGGTGATTTAATGATCTTGGGTGGGCCGACCGATTTGCCCTCGGCCACCAGCGCCTTCACCATGTCGTTGCCGACCAGATAGCTCCACAGGCCGCTAACGTTCGCCAGTTGCGCATGGTGCTGGCGCAACGATTCGACCGACGTCTGCACGCGGTCGGATTGTCTGGGGACGGTCAGCGCCTCTGCAACCAGCAACGCTTCCTCAGCGACCACCTTGTGCACCGGTAGGTCCGCCAGTGACTTTGCCTGCTCGGCCTCCTGCTTAGCCTGCGCAAGCCACGGATGCTCATAGCGGCGCGTCCAGAAGAGCCATTGGAGGCGGTCCCAGGCGATTTCCGAGAGCAGTTCGCCACGCGCGCGCGACGCCTTCGGGTCAAGCTTCCGCAGCAGACTTTCGTGGATGTCAAGCGCGGCTTCCGAATCGTTGTTCCACCGCTGTAACGTGCCGATGCGGCGCAACAGATCGGCGTCGGCCTGGCCGCTCCTGGCGACGATGTCATAGGCGTCTGCCGCGCGATAGAGCGCCTCCGCCACTTCTGAATGACCCATAGCCACTTCTGTCAGTTCCTGCCGCCACGTCGGCGCCTGGATCGTCCAATAGAGTTCAGCCAGGCGGCGGCGCAGCTCGTCATCGCCGGCCGAAATCCCACTGAGCGTCAGTCCGGATTTCAACAAATTGGCGTAGAGGTCGTCGCCCAAGATTCGGTTCAATCCGGGATCGGTCTTATCCAGCCGCATCAGGCGAAACAGGCGCGTCAGCCGTTCCGGCGATGGCGCCAGTTTTCGAATGTCCTTCATCTCAGCGTCAAAAATTTTTCCTGCCGACGTCCGATCCCACCAGCGGGCGGAGCCCAACAGCAGACCGCCAGCTAGATCCTTACTGCCCGATTCGGTTGCCCGACCGATGTCGTCAATACCACCGCTGGCGGTGCCGAGCAGCATCGGCGCTTCAGCAAGCCCCGCGCTAAGTACAGCCTGATCGACGGGATACCCCGCCGCCTTAAGGCCCGACAGCACCGGCACGCGCACGATGAGCTCGCGCACCGGACCATAATTCCGGACGACGCCGCTCGCCCACCAGGCTTCACCCGGCCGGAGCGCCATGGGGGCTGTCAATGGATCGGGATAGGTCACGACCAGTTCGACCAGTGTCACGTGCACCCGCACGGACGCGGAGGATCCCGCTGCCTGCAGGCCCGTCAGGCGGACCGGAAGCGTTTTGAGCAATTTGATCTGCGGAGATTTTCCGCCACCCTGCTGCCAGACGGCTGGCGAGACAAACGCGGCCGGCGCGTAGTCGCGCCAGAGGTCAGCCTTGCGGTGCGATTCGTGTAAGAGGCCGAATCCCACGCCGCGGCCTTGCGCGTTGAAGATGCCCGTTTCGGGGTCGTCCGCCAATTCACGCGTGTGAGCTGCCAGCGTCTCTTTCCAGCAAGCCTCAGCCGTGGTGGCTTTCGTCGCCCGCCGTTTCGTGAGACAGCCTAAATCCCGTTCAGCCCATGGCTGGATGCGGCTGCTCGCCATCGCCTCGGCATATTGCACAGCCAGCCGTCCATTCGGATCGGCCGGCGCGGCCGCCGCCAGCCCATCCCAGCAGAGACCTGCCAGGAAAACGACCACCAAGACACACGTGGACCTTCTATAATGATGTCCCAGTTGCATACAGGCGTGAACCTTATGATGCGCTCTTGCGAATTCCGTTCAACTCCCCGGATGTCTCGCGCTTTGCCTGCAGGCCTTCCAGATCGCGGTCGAGAGTCAGCACGATAATGCGCTCGCCCAATTGCGTATCAATGTCCGTGAATAACCCTGTCGGCTTGGCGCCCGTAATCTCTTCCATCTGCTGGCATAGCCGCTCCCGCCCCTGGGCAATTAGCGTCTGGCGGAGCCGGCGGACCATCTCAACCCCTTCCGCAGTCTTGGCCAACTGCCGTTCGGCTGGCGTCAGCACGCCCTTGAGCCGCACGAGCACGATGTCTTTTAAGATGAAGGCGCGGACGTCCTCCGGCCCGCGCCCCATGAATTCCTGCTCGAACTTGATGACCGCGTTGCGGATGGCCGTTTCCACTTCACCCCTGCTGGCACCGTTGTGATTCGATATGCACAGATCGTCCCCGCAGACCCCATCCTAAGTGAGGCCTGAGCACAATTGCAATGAAGAGGACGTGGCGGCGGATTAAAACCGTTCGCGCCGGGTAAC
The DNA here is from genome assembly GCA_016873435.1 of Nitrospira sp. NCBI lineage: Bacteria > Pseudomonadati > Nitrospirota > Nitrospiria > Nitrospirales > Nitrospiraceae > Nitrospira > Nitrospira sp. Next base: position 27 of record VGXF01000007.1, on the reverse strand, counting down.
GGACACGTCCGACACGAACATCACACC